>NZ_JAAHIG010000011.1:0-116746 GCF_010692305.1 Moorena sp. SIO4G3
GGAGCAACCCGAAAGGATAGGATATCTAGGAGCCGTATGAGGCGAAAACTTCACGTACGGTTCTGAAGCAGAGGTGCTTCCCTTAATAGGGGACATCGACTGTAACAATGCCCGGAGGGTAGGGAAAGTCCTCCTTAAAAACCCAATCATCAACTAACAATTGGTGTGTGAACCCAGCAAAAATACGACCCTCAGAAAAATAAATGGTACGGCGGGGCACGCCGAAACCAAGTGCAACAGAAAAGAAACGGACTTTATAAGGCACTTTTCAAAAAGTAACTAAACGCTATCGCGAGACTGTGCCCGCTGGGTCTTTCGTGAACTGACTAGAATCTTGGTCTTGACGGGGTTCAGGTTTAGATATTGCCATTTGGACACGGAGGTTTAAGGCCGGTCGTAGATCTAGGAATCCCCGTCTTTTTAAAGCGGGGAGTGTCAAAGAAAGGGAATGGCAAGCTATAGTTTGAGTCAAACCCCATTGATAACTAACTTCACCTACCGATGGATTTAAAATCTCTGATTCGCGATATCCCTGACTTTCCTAAACCAGGGATTGTATTTAGGGATATCACTACCCTCCTGAGAAATCCAGAAGGACTTCGCTACACTATCGATACCTTAGCTCAAAAATTTCAGCAAGCAGGAGTAAGCGCTGATTACGTTGTTGGTATGGAGTCTCGTGGTTTTATATTTGGACCACCCATAGCTTACCAACTCGGGGCTGGGTTTGTCCCAGTGCGCAAACCAGGTAAGCTACCAGCAGCGGTATACTCGGCTGAATATGATCTAGAATACGGCACAGATACGTTGGAAGTCCATCAAGATGCTTTCACACCTAACTCCCAGGTTGTGATTATTGATGATTTAATAGCTACTGGAGGAACGGCAGCAGCTACAGTCAAGCTGGTAGAACAAGCAGGCGGTCAAGTGGTAGGTCTTGGCTTTATCATCGAATTACGGGCTTTAGGTGGACGTCAGCAACTGCCTGATGTTCCCTTGATCACCCTGGTTGACTATTAGTTAACCATTACTTATTAGTCATTGCTCAAAAGATAAGTTTATAAGAATTAAGAATTAAGAATTAAGAATTAAGAATTAAGAATTAAGAATTAAAGGACTTTAAAGCAATGACGAATGACTAACAACTAACGACTATTATATGACTTCTTCTACTAGAGATTCTAGCATTATCAATCGGTTTGATGGGGCTTGGCATAGACTAAAACTTCTGGTCACGAGTGAGACCTTTCTGTATGTAGTTAAGCGACTGTTGCAGGGTCTTTTGACCTTGCTGTTGGCATCTGCTCTAAGTTTTGCCATTATTCAGCTTGCACCAGGAGATTTTTTGGATACCCTCAGGCAAAATCCCAAAATTTCCCCAGAACGAATCGAGGAACTCAAGGAGCAATTTGGTTTAGATCAGCCAGCAATTGTTCAGTATTGGCGTTGGCTAGTACGAGTTGTGACCAAGTTTGACTTTGGTACTAGTTTCGCTTACTTCCGTCCTGTGTCATCTTTGTTATTAGAGCGGATACCAGCCACCTTACTCTTAGCCGTAGCCTCAATCTTTATTACTTGGGCGATCGCTATTCCTCTCGGTATCCTGGCTGCTGTTAATCAGAATCGAACCACTGACCGATTCCTGCAAGTCATTAGCTACACAGGTCAGGGTTTCCCCAGCCTAATCACTGCTCTGTTGCTGCTCATACTCGCCCAGAATCTTTCCCCCTTATTTCCTGTCGGTAGTATGACCAGTATCAATCATGATGATTTATCTGCCATTGGAAAGGTTTTGGATATTGGCTGGCATATGATTTTGCCAACTATAGCTTTATCGATTACTAGTTTTGCAGGTCTACAGCGAATTACTAGGGGTGAATTGCTGGATGTGCTACGGCAAGACTATATTCAGACCGCTCGTGCTAAGGGACTACCAGAAAATCGAGTTATTTATATCCATGCCTTGCGCAATGCTATCAATCCTCTGATTACCATCCTTGGCTTTGAGTTTGCGTCTCTACTCAGTGGCTCATTTATTGCTGAAATTTTCTTCAACTGGCCAGGTTTAGGTCGTTTGATTTTACAGGCGGTAACTGCTCAAGACCTCTATCTGGTCATGGGAAGCTTGATGATGGGGGCTACAATGCTGATTTTGGGGAATTTGTTAGCAGACTTGCTTCTAAAAGTGGTTGATCCTCGAATACGTCTAGAAGATTTGAAATAGACAATGGATAATGAAGTCTCGAGGATGAAGTGGTAACTCTGTGTTTCCTTGTCCGAAATTCCCTTTTGAGATCAATTTTTGTTGACAACCAAAATAGAATAAGACCTTTGATTAAATCAGGAAAAAAAACTGAAACTATTGTCCCTAATACCTCCTGCCTTATGCCTTCAGCATAGCTGCCTTCCTAACTCGCGGACGTGCCTCAGCACTATTTTCGTAAGTATTCAGCCGTCAGCGATCAGCGATCAGCTATCAGCTAATGGGCTACCCGCACGCTAATTGATACCAAGTTGCGCTCAAAGGTACAACTTTCTCTTCCGCCAATCTCCCTATCTCCCTATCTCCCCATCTCCCTATCTCCCCATCTCCCCATCTCCCCATCTCCCCATCTCCCTATCTCCCTATCTCCCTATCCAACCAATCTACTCTCTTTGAATGCAACTCGGTATGATGTGCTAGCAGACACTTTCACTGCACTGGGTCGGATGAGTAAAATGAGCAGGGATTTTCAAGCAGCAGTACCACTCAGTAAGCTGATTTTATACCTTCCGTTGATTAGCTGACTGCTGACTGCTGATAGCTGAATGCTTACCTATTTTCAAGATGTTCACCCAAATTCATTATCTGATTCTTTCTAGAAGGAACGGTCGTTATCTAGTTGCCCAACCGAAAGCTGGTAGCCCAGAGGCTGGAGCTGGATATCTGTTGATGTTTCGCGAACACTTTGATGCCCTGAGTTATCTCAATACCCACGCTGCTGATTTAGCTGACGAATTTTCTGTAGAGTCGGTTTCAGGGAGTCAGTTGAAGAATTTGCTTGAACGGTGGGGGTTTGTTGGTGTGGGTGTTGTTCAAGATCCATTGGTCCCTCAAATTGAGTTTTTTTCTTACGGATAAGGGCTATTAGGTGACACAAGCAGACTATTCAACTAGTCCAAAAAATAGCGATCGCATTTTCCAAAGCTCTGTGGCTTGACTGTGGATAATTGATAGTCCTACAAACCGTCGTTCCCTGATTAATTTTTTTGAGCAGGCAATGATGGCGAGGGCTGGTTATTCTGTGATTGATATTTCCTCTTGCTTGTCCATCAGGACAACAATGATACCCCATCAGGGCATACTGTTGTTAATATGCATAGATTTTGTTTAAATTTTATTAAGGAGTAAATAAAGGAGTAACTATGAAAGACCTCACTAGTTATCGAAATATAGGTATCTTTGCTCACGTGGACGCAGGCAAGACAACTACGACGGAGAGGATACTAAAACTTACCGGGAAAATCCACAAAATTGGTGAGGTTCACGAAGGTGCAGCTACAACGGACTTTATGGAACAGGAACAAGAGCGCGGTATTACTATTCAGTCTGCCGCCACCAGTTGTTTCTGGAAAGACCACCAACTCAACATTATTGATACCCCAGGTCACGTAGACTTTACCATTGAGGTTTATCGTTCCCTCAAGGTTCTCGACGGTGGCGTTGGTGTTTTCTGTGGCTCAGGTGGTGTAGAACCCCAGTCAGAAACTAACTGGCGCTACGCCAACGACTCAAAAGTTGCTCGGATTATCTACGTAAACAAACTTGACCGTCTGGGGGCTGATTTCTACCGAGTTGTTAAGCAGGTAGAAGATGTACTTGGTGCTAAGCCTCTGGTAATGGTACTGCCGATCGGAACTGAGAACGATTTTGTGGGTGTAGTGGATTTGCTAACCCGTAAGGCATGGGTATGGGATGACTCTGGGGATCCGATGAACTATGAGCTTCAAGATGTTCCCGCCAACATGGTTGATGATGTAGAAACCTACCGCGAGCAGTTAATTGAAATGGCTGTGGAGCAGGATGACGACGTGATGGAACAGTATCTAGAAGGGGAAGAACCAGATCTCGAAAGCCTTAAGCGTTGCATTCGCAAGGGAACTCGTGAGCTGGCTTTCTTCCCTACCTACTGCGGTTCATCCTTCAAGAATAAAGGGGTGCAGTTGGTACTTGATGCTGTAGTTGACTACCTGCCGAATCCTACTGAAGTCAAACCCCAGCCAGAAATCGATCTAGAAGGTAACGAAACCGGTACCCTTGCCTATGTTGACCCAGAAAAACCTTTGCGTGCCTTGGCATTTAAGATCATGGATGACCGCTTTGGTGCTCTGACCTTTACCCGTATCTACTCAGGAACCTTATCCAAGGGTGACACAGTACTTAATACCTTCACCGGTAAAACTGAGCGTATTGGTCGTTTGGTAGAAATGCATGCGGATTCCAGGGAAGAAATTGACTCTGCCCAGGCAGGTGATATTGTTGCCATCGTTGGGATGAAAAATGTCCAGACTGGGCATACCCTCTGTGATCCCAAAAATCCTGCTACTCTTGAGCCCATGGTCTTCCCAGACCCAGTGATTTCCATTGCGATCGCACCTAAGAAAAAAGGTGGCTCTGAGAAAATGGGCATTGCCCTGAGCAAGATGGTACAGGAAGACCCATCTTTCCACGTTGAAACTGACCAGGAAAGTGGCGAAACGATCATTAAGGGCATGGGTGAGCTGCACCTAGACATTAAGGTTGATATCCTGAAACGGACTCATGGCGTTGAGGTGGAGGTAGGTAAGCCCCAGGTGGCATACCGTGAATCCATTACTAAGCGCATCGAAGACAGCTATACCCACAAGAAGCAGTCTGGTGGTTCTGGTCAATATGGTAAAATCGATTACATTATTGAACCTGGTGAAACCGGTACTGGCTTCCAGTTTGAGTCCAAGGTTACTGGTGGTAATGTCCCCAGAGAATTTTGGCCTGCTGTGCAAAAGGGCTTTGAAAGCAGTATTCAAAAGGGTCTGTTGGCTGGATTCCCTTGTGTAGACTTCAAGGTTACCTTGACCGATGGTGCTTACCACCCCGTAGACTCATCGGCTATAGCCTTTGAAATTGCGGCCAGGGCTGCTTATCGGCAATCCTTTGGCAAGGCTTCACCTCAATTGTTAGAGCCAATTATGAAAGTGGATGTATTCACCCCAGAAGATTACATGGGGGATGTAATTGGTGACCTCAATCGCCGCCGTGGGATGATTAAGTCTCAGGAGAAAACTCTTACTGGTGCTCGCATTAAGGCAGATGCGCCTTTGAGTGAGATGTTTGGCTATATTGGTGACCTGCGTACTATGACATCTGGTCGTGGTCAGTTCTCTATGGAGTTCTCCCACTACGCCCCTTGCCCAAATAATGTGGCAGAAGAGGTAATTAAAGAAGTGAAGGAACGCGAGGAAGCTGCTAAATAATATTTTGATTTAAGTAGAGTTCCTGGCTGGTTTGAGACTGGCCAGGAACATCCTTTTATCAATGATTAAGTCTGTGCGATCACCATGCCCATCAAGGCAATCACCGAAGCATTGTAATCAATAGCATATTCATTAGTAGCCCAAGACCGCTCATCATCTACATAACTCAACATTCCCAAGCCTTTAGGGGCAATCTCATCCTGGGCATCAGTATTAGGACCCCCTACCATCAGACCAGGGATAACAATTTTTTTAGCTCGGGAAATCCGGTGATGAACATTACGCACGGAGTTGCTACCAACACCGGTAATAAAGCAAAGATTAAAATGATTCCGCCCCAGCAAATAATCTAACTGCTCAACAGCTGCCTTGTAGTAGCCTCGATTCCCAGTGATGCGGTAGGCATAGAGCAGGGTAATTCCTTCTTCAGCTATCTTGTGATTAGATGCCCAATGGAATTTATCAATAGCTAAACGGTAGCCACTACGGTTAATCTTTTCCATAAGACTATCCGCCCTTCGCATCAGCCTAGCTGTGATTTCTAATTTCAGTTTGTCTGACCCCTTCCTTTGTTTCTGCACCAAATAGTTAACCATTGCTAGAGCAGACGGATCTTTCCAACCAAACTCACCATAGTCGAAGGCTTTGATAGTTTTAGCTAAGTATTTCTCGTAGCTAGTCTCCCCTGTAGTAATAAACAGTTCTACGGCTGCCCAGAAGCGGTCATCTTGATCTGTTTTTAAGGATTCTTGCTGATCCCACTCTCCAAAAAGATACTTACCTGAACCGGTGTCATCTCCTTCTTGCCAATCCACCTTCATAGATCGCTGTTTTTGGAGAAACCCCCAGGCTTTCTGAGCTGCTTGTAAGTAGGTTTGAGCCAGTTGCTTGTCAAAGGGAGTGTAAACTCTAGCAGCCATTGCCATTACTGCTGCAAACTTGCCAGTCTCAGGTGTCGAAATCCCAAAAATGTACCGTGCTTGAGTATCTTGATTGGGTAGAATTTCCCCTGGCCAATTTTTTCCTGACAGCTTGCGGTAGACAGCACCATCCTGCCGCTGCATCTTCAACAGCCAATCTAATCCTACTTTGACCTCATCGAGTAGGTCAGGTCTACCATTTCCGCTTTCTGGTATAGTTAACTGCTTGTCCCTAAATAATTTAGGATATTGCTCGTACAAGCTTAACAACCGTCCGATGGTAACTGTCATTGGCGCTACATATTTACCAAAATCCCCAGCATCATGCCAGCCACCTTGGGCAGATTTGAACTCACCAGCTTTATGAAACTCATCGTTGTGGGCAATAATCCCATCTTTGAGATGGCAGGGGGGATGTTTTACTCCAGATACTGAATCATTTACAGCAACACCACACCGTTGCAAATAGTAAGACCGGAGTAGCTTTGTAAAGGTATCCTTATAAATTTCTTTACCAATACCAAAGGGATAAGATTGACTATAGCCATATTTGAGGTAATAGCTACCTGATTTATCGAATTTAGTAAAATCAATAACTCTGATTTTATCATTACTGGCTTTATCCTTTACAGAGTTTCCGAGGTTGGTCACAAAAACCGTTTTGTGAGTGATTAAATCAACAAGTTCAACCTGCTTGTTTTCCGAATTGGGGGAATTGATTAAAAACGCCAACTTAGGTCCAGTTGGGTAATAACCTATTTGATTGATAACAATTTTTCCTCTACCTGCTGGATTATAGGGTTGAGCATTAACCTTGGAAAAAATTCCATAAGCGATCGCACTGATCCAGCCGATAAAAAATCTTCTATCTATTTTCATCGTGAAGCTTTTACTTGAATGATATCTTGATTATGGGTCTAATGGAAATTTTCCAGAACGAACCTCTGTACTAAACTCCTGCACGGCTTGGGTAATTACCTGGCGCAAATTGACATAAGACTTAGCAAAGGGTGGCTGACGCTCTGAAAGTCCTAGTAAATCTGCTGTCACTAACACCTGCCCATCACAGTGGGGTCCAGCTCCAATGCCAATGGTGGGAATAGTTAATTTTTGTGTAATTGACCTTGCTAAATCCGGTGGAATATGTTCTAAAACGATAGCAAAGGCACCAGCTTGCTCCAATGCGATCGCATCCTGTAAAATCCGCTCCCCAGTTTCCGGTGTTTTTCCTTGTTGCCGTAAACCTAGTAGATTAATAGACTGGGGTGTTAAACCTACATGACCCATCACCGGAATTCCCACAGCGGTAAGCCTCCCCACCGTTTCAGCCATGGCAGGATATCCTCCCTCCAACTTCACTGCCACTGCCCCAGTTTCCTTCAACACTCTACCGGCAGAGTGGATTGCCTGCTGAGGACTTTCCTGATAACTCAAAAACGGCAAATCACAAACCACTAATGCCCGTTTAACACCCCGACACACCGCTTTGGCATGGTGAATCATTTCCTCAAGGGTCACTGGCAGCGTTGTGGAGTAACCCAGGGTAACCATTGCTAGAGAATCCCCGACCATGATTATGTCTACTCCCGCTTCATCCAACAGCTGAGCGATCGCATAATCCGCAGCGGTCAGCACCACAATCTGGCGCTCCTGTTGTTTCCATTGATTCAACTGCTTGATAGTAACTGCCATAACCAATAAAAGTTTCAGTCAATCCAATTACTTATTCTGAAAGATGCTGATCAAAAAAACTAAACTGAACTATGGAAATCTTTGTAAAGAAGCGTCAACTAATGAATTCAGTGTAATCTCATCGTAAGCTCTCAGTTATCAGCTCTCAGCTGTCAGCTGAGAGCTATCAGCTCTCAGTTATCAGCTCTCAGCATTCAGCATTCAGCCATTCGCGTAGCGTGGCCACAGGCCTTGGCCTGTGGCCACGCTACACCCAGCTTTTGAATAAAATAAGCTGACGGCACCTCATGTAGCGTGAGCTAAAAGCTCACGGCTGACGGCTGACGGCTGACCACTGACCGCTGACCACTGAGCACTGACCACTGACCGCTGAATACTTACATGTCATCTGTACAATTGATTTATGACCCATGAACAGTATAGGGGTTAATTAAAGTAATCAAAAAGGTTGAAGAATCCTGGTTGAGTAGGGAATACTAAGAATGAAGCTTCCTCGATCAGGTTCCCTATGTCAGAGCCTCTAATTTCTGCCATCATCTGCACCCACAATCGTGAAGAATATTTGGGTGCCGCCATTGATAGCTTGCTACAGCAGGATTTTGCCGATTATGAAGTAATTGTGGTCGATAATGCCTCAAGCGATCGCACCCGTAACATAGTTGACCAACGCTTAGACAACTCTCGACTAAACTATGTTTATGAACCCGTACTTGGTTTATCCGTAGCTCGTAACACCGGGGCTGCCACTGCCTCTGCTCCTATTTTAGCTTATCTGGATGATGATGCCGTTGCCAGTCCCCGTTGGCTTAAGACAATTTACGAAGCTTATCAAAGTAACGAGAAACTAGCAATTGCTGGTGGTAAAGTAACCCTATTGTGGCCAGATGGCATTACCTCTCCCTCCTGGTTGTCACCAGACCTAGCCGGAAATTTGGGAGCTTATGACCTAGGTGATTCCGTAATTAAGATCCAAAATCCTGGTTTGACTCCCAGAGGTTTAAATTACTCGATCAGGCGGACTTTCCTGGAGGAAATCGGTGGTTTTGATGTCAATTTAGGTCGTGTGGGTAAAAATCTGTTATCTAATGAAGAGTTACATATGACAGAATTAGCTCTCCAGGATGGTTGGCAGGTTGCTTATCTGCCTGATGCTCTAGTAGCTCACAATGTTGCCCCAGAACGAATCAATAAACGTTGGTTTTTGAATCGTGGTTGGTGGCAAGGTATTAGCGAGTGTTACCGTGAACAATTGGTTGGTCGTGCTGGTACTGCCCAATTTTTACGGGGAGGTGAACGAATGATCCGAGGAATCTACAAATCCTTGAAGCACTTCCGCAATCCAGCTTTGCGCTTTGATAATTTGGTTTATGCCTATGGTCAAATCGGTTATCTGAGTGCAGTAATTAAAGGAATGCTACAAAGGAGCAAGTCCTCTCTATCCCACAACCAGTCCAGTCATTAATGAGACTGGATAATAGGTTATCTTATATTATATAGCAATCCGTGTAGGAATTGAGAGAATTTTGATGCGATATTCCCTACTCCCAGATCCGCTGTTCCCAGATCCGCTGTTCCCTGTTCCCTTTGCTATAGCACAGATAGTTTTGGTTTATTGTTGACTGTTAACTGTTGAATGATAAGCCTTAATTTTAGTTAAGGTTTGCTGTTAGTTATTATTGGCCAATATACTTTTCATAAAACTTCCACAATTGCAGGTGTTTAATTATGAAATCCCCTAACACTAAACTTCCGGTATCAGTTCTAATTCCAGCCAAAAAT
This sequence comes from Moorena sp. SIO4G3, assembly GCF_010692305.1. Lineage (NCBI taxonomy): Bacteria > Bacillati > Cyanobacteriota > Cyanophyceae > Coleofasciculales > Coleofasciculaceae > Moorena > Moorena sp. SIO4G3. The sequence goes on from NZ_JAAHIG010000011.1 coordinate 9,885, forward strand.
GAAGAAGCTAATTTACCAGCTTGTCTTGAGAGTGTTAATAGAGCGGATGAAGTCTTTGTTGTCGATTCCCAAAGTAGCGATCGCTCCATTGAAATTGTGGAAGAATACGGTGCAAACATAGTTCAATTCTATTTTGATGGGTTTTGGCCCAAAAAGAAAAATTGGAGCTTAGAAAATATTGAATTCCGTAATCAATGGGTATTAATTGTTGATTGTGACGAGCGCATTACTCCAGAACTTTGGGATGAAATTGCTGTTGCAATCGAAAATCCAGATTATAATGGCTACTATATCAATCGTAGAGTATTCTTCCTAGGACAATGGATTCGCTTTGGTGGCAAATATCCAGACTGGAATCTACGGTTGTTTAAGCACGAAAAAGGTCGCTACGAAAACCTGAAAACGGAAGGAATTCCTAATACTGGAGACAACGAAGTCCATGAACACGTTGTGCTACAAGGCAAAGCTGGCTATCTTGAAAATGATATGCTGCACATTGACTTTAAGGACATTTACCATTGGCTAGAACGGCACAATCGCTACTCCAATTGGGAAGCTCGTGTCTATCTGAATCTACTAACCGGGAAAGATGACTCTGGCACCATCGGGGGAAATCTGTTTGGAGACGCCGTGCAGCGTAAGCGGTTTCTGAAAAAAATCTGGGTTAGACTACCGTTTAAACCATTACTGCGGTTTATTTTGTTTTACTTTATACAGCTGGGCTTTTTAGATGGAAAAGCTGGGTACATTTATGGACGCCTGTTGAGTCAGTATGAATATCAAATTGGTGTCAAACTCTATGAGTTACAAAAGTTTAGCGGTAAGCTGAATGTAAAAAAAACTGAACCAGCACAGACACCAGTAACGCCAAAGCCATCAGTTGTCTCTCCAAATCCCTGAGACTCCATTTAGAATTAAGAATGTAGAATTAAGAATTAAGAATTAAGAATTGAGAATTAAGAATTAAGAATTAAGAATTCTACATTCGGCATTCGGCATTCTAAATTCTACATTCTACATTCGGCATTCTACATTCTACATTCTGCATATGACTAATGACTTAAGTAAACTACCAGCGTTAGATTTAGAACCCTTAGTGGATTTACGGCAGTACGACCAATCTTGGTTTGACCGAGGACGTCCGGGCTGGTTCATTTTATTTTGGTGGTTGGTGCAAGCGATCGCATTTCCCTTAAGTCCTCATAACTTGAATGGCTTCCGCCGATGGCTGCTACAACTATTTGGAGCCAAGATTGGTCCTAATGTGATCATTCGACCCACGGCTCGTTTTACTTACCCGTGGAAAGTAGAAGTTGGTCAGTACAGTTGGATTGGGGATGATGTGGTTTTCTACAGCTTGGATAGGATTCGCATTGGTAGTCATTGCGTTATTTCTCAAAAATGTTACCTCTGTACTGGTAGCCACGATATGAAAGACCCAGCCTTTGGTTTAATCACATCTGAGATTAGTGTTGGTAACGGAGTTTGGATTGCCGCCGATTGCTTCATTGCGCCCGGTGTTCAAATTGGAGCCAATGCCGTTATTGGTGCTCGCAGCACTGTGTTTAGTAATATCCCAGAGCAGCAAGTATGCTGGGGAATTCCAGCACGTCCCCGCTATCGACGGGAAATCGAAGAGATAGGGAATAGGGAGTAGGGTGTAGGGTGTAGGGTGTAGGGTTTAGGGTGTAGGGTTTAGGGATTAGGGAGTAGGGAGTAGCTTACAAGGGTAGGTTTTTTACGGCGAGTAGGTACTTTAATTACGTATAAATTCTCAAAAATATGTATTATATTATACAAGTATTTCCGTGATAATTCTCCCCATCTCCCCATCTCCCCATCTCCCCATATTCCCCTCCTGGGAGGGGTTAGGGGTGGGTTCCCATCTCCCCATCTCCCCATCTCCCCACACTCTTAATCATGGGTATTCAATCGGAGGAGATCATACAAGGGTAAGCTGACCAGATCCGGAAAAATTGTCGATAAGTTTCCGGATTTTCATTTTGCCAAAAGAAAAAGATAGTGGACCACTTTAAGTCAGGATTCCATAGTCATGGTTCACAAATTCATTTTCCAAGGTTCAGCTTACCTGTTGTCAGCGTCCGTGATGTGGCAAATGCTTCCCGCAACAGCCGGAATAGCACCTGGGAAGCATGACAATAGCAATGTTAGCACCTTCGAGATTGCTGGATTATTCGATGAGCTCCGCCAAATCCGTCGAGATGTTCAAGAGGTAACCAATACCATTCGTGAAGGCAGACGTATAATCCAAGGCACACGCAGAGCGGTTGATGAGTTTGATCAACTTGGCGACGACCTCAACTCTGGACGAGTGGTAAAGTCTTCTAACAATAATCCCTGTCGTAAAAATGGGTCTCAGAAATCCGTTGCTATCAATGAGCAGGTGATTTGCACCAAAGACGGAGCCTATGAGTTAAGTCAGGAATTGCGTAAGGTACTGATGATGACACAAACTCGAAACCTCTATATTGATGAGTTTTACGGCAATTTTTTGGACAAAGTCTTTAATCGTCCTGTTGAGTTTATGTTCGAGAATAAGGAGGAAATGACTTTAGAGAATCTTACGAAGGTGCTTGCTCTCTATGATCAGAAACGGTGGGATTATAGCAAAATCACACAGATTCTTTTCTCTCCCTCTACTAGTAAGGCTACTTTGATGTTTGGAAAGCGCACCCAACCGGAAATTGTATCTGTCCCTGATTCCATTGGTAAGTTTTCAGATTCCGTATTTAAAATAAAATCTAAGTCTCCATTGAATCAAGAATAACTTGACAGGTAAGCTATCAGTGGTCAGTGGTCAGTGGTCAGCTTATTTTATTTCGGACTTACGAAATTTAGTGGGTTTTGCCCCCCTAGCCCCCCAATTTTGGGGGGTAATGATGTCAAAGTCCCCCAGAATTGGGGGATTTAGGGGGCACTTGCGTAAGTCCTGTTATTCAAAAGCTGTTCGCGTAGCGTGCGCGTAGCGCTTAAGCTGATAACTGATAACTGATAACTGATAGCTGATAGCTGATGGCTGATAACTGATAGCTGATAGCTGTTCGCGTAGCGTGTGCGTAGCACATAAACTGATAGCTAATAACTGTTCGCCTTAATCACTAAAATTTATTTGTGGTCCTTTTGGAACAATACCAGAGGGATTAATAAAGGGATGACTCTTATAATAATGATCCTTAATATGGTCAATATTACAAGTTTTTTCTACCCCTGGCTGATGATAAAGGTCTTTGAGATAATTCCACAAATTGGGATAATCCAGAATTCGTTGCCAATTACATTTGAAATGGAAATAGTAAACTGAGTCAAAGCGTAGCAGAGTGGTAAACATACACAAATCGGCTTCTGTAATGCGATCGCCACAGAGATAAGGCTGTTTAGCTAACACCCCTTCCCAATAGTCAAGGGCATCAAAGAGGTCAGTTACTCCTTCTTCATAGGCTTGCTGAGTTGTAGCGAATCCGGCTCGATACACACCATTATTAATAGGTTGGTAAATGGCATCAATGGTTTTATCAATCTCTTCCCGTAAATTCTCCGGATAAAAGCTGATATCCGACTGAGCAATCCCGTCGAATTCGATGTCAAACATCCGAATAATTTCACGGGATTCATTATTAACAATCGTGCCAGTTTCCTTATCCCAAAGTACTGGAACTGTCACCCGTCCGGTACAGTTAGGGTCAGCTTTGATATAAACTTCCCGCAGATAGCGAGCACCATTGACTGTATCAGGGATACAACCAGGCCCATCGGAAAATTCCCATCCATCTTTATCCATCAATGGGTCAACAATGGACAGGGTAATCGCTTCCTTCAATCCCTTTAAGGCTCGCATAATTAGAGTGCGGTGCGCCCAGGGACAAGCATAGGAAACATAGAGATGGTAGCGTCCAGAGGCTGGTTTATAGTCTGTGGAACCATCAGCACGAATCCAATTACGAAACTTCGTAGGATTACGCATGAATCGCCCTTGGGGGTCTTGCTGATAGGCTTCGTTAGTCCATTGTCCGTTAACGAGCATCCCTGTTGCCATAGTTTTCCTCTGTTCGTGTAGCGTGGCCAACGGCCATGGTATTTTTTTTCATACTATCTATAGCTAAGGGAAAAGGGAGTAGGGAGTCGGGAGTGCATCCCTTAAAACCCTCTTTGCTATTGGCTTTTGGCTTTCTCGGCAACGCCATCCCAAGAAGGTTGGTAATTAAACAACCATTTAAATTGCAAATCTGCTAACCAGGTGGGAGTAAGTTTGTAAATATTGTTGCGTAAGAAACATCCCATTGCAGAGTTGCTTTGCCCTAAGTTACCTACTTGCCGGGACGTACTGAAAACACGATTTACCCTTGGACTGCGCTGACTTTCAAATTCACGTAATAGTGACGGAACCTGGTTATTGTTCAATGTCAGAGTAAGTATTTTAGCTAGTTCAAAGCCATCTTCCACAGCCATACAACCTCCCTGACCGATATTGGGTTGTACGGGGTGCGCTGCATCTCCGATTAAGCTTACCCTACCTCTTCCCCATTCAGTACCCTTTGGTTCCCGGTCAAAAATATCATCTCGGTAAATGCTGCTGTTATCTAAAGTCTGGATAATACTCGGCACAGGTTCCGCATAATCTGAAAATAGTGATTGTAATGCTTTGGATTTACCACCAAGTGTGTCATCATTACCGCCTCTGTCACAATTGTTGAAGGCGTAGAAAGAAAATCGTCCTCCTCCCACATCAAAATATCCAAAGCGATTTCCCCGTCCCCAATATTCCATCCAACTGTATCGCTCATCCAAGGTTATGTTTGAGGTATGGAAATATCCCCGCCAGCAAGTCATACCACTGTACACTGGCTCTTTTTGCCTTTCAGTACCATTTAGGCGAGCACGTACTTTTGAATAAAGACCATCAGCACCTACTAAAATATCTCCTGTAACTGTGCTGCCATCTTGAAAGTGAACCTTGACATTCTCCCCAGTATCTTCAAAGTCACAGAAGTCCATTCCAGTTCGTACTACTCCTGTAGGCAATGCTTCATAGAGAATCTGTTGCAGTTCAGGTCTCAAAAGACATACCCCTAGGTCTTCTTCCCCTACAAATTTGGGTGAATTAATATACAGAGGATTACCTTTTTTGCTAGAGAACCCACCTTTTAAAATTCTGCCTCCCTGCTGATATAAACGTTGATAAATCTTTCCTCCCCACAGTAGTTTGTAAACTCGCATTGCATTTCGTTGAATAAATATGCCCCCTGGTCCAGAGAGCATTCCATCCAGTTGACGCTTCTCATATAGCTCAACTTCTATACCCGCATCAAGGCAGGCACGGGCAAAAGTCAACCCACCAATTCCACCCCCAATGACAATCACCTTCTTTACTGAGGTTTCGATAGCTTTCCCGGATGTTTGCATGGCTTTCTTTCAATCGATGGATAATTCTTCCCTTGATTTACTCTACTATGAGGTGCATTTTTCTAGGGAGCTTCGGAGCTGGGAGTAGGGAAAAGAGGGCGTTGCTGAATCTTCGGATGAATATGAGTGGGGTAGGTATCCTGCCTGCTGGAAATATATTGAAACTGGCAAGATGCCAGTTCCACGCCTGATGCCCATTCCACCCCTGATGCCCGTTCCAATGCCCAGCTTGCAAACCTGGGAATTTTTTTATATAAAGGCAAGAAAGACCTGACGACTGGACTTATAGGTGATAATAAATTAAGGAATTACCTTAGCCCAAGTAATAAAATAACTTATACAAGCACATTAGGTGAGGTGAGCATATAAAGTTACTGAAAATCTCTATGTCATATTTATACCTAGTTAGTAACTATGAAGCTAAAGCAAATACTTAATCTAATCAAAGTATCAATGCCCAAGCTATTAAAAACTTCTCAGCAAGATATTGATATAATAGCTAAAAAAATTTATAATAACCGTAAAATTACAGGTGTCATATCAACTAAAATATAAGATAAGTATAAAGCTGACAAAATTGCTAAAAACCCTTTAAAATTAATATTATTTGAGTGTTATGATCCATTTATCAATTTACTGAAATTAGAAAATAAGTTTTTAAAACCAGTTTTAGAATACCTCAAGAGGTTTGCACTGCTAGAAATTTTAGGACTTGTCGGTAATCTATTTATAGTTGTTGGTGTAATTGTCTTTATTGATGGTGAGGAAAATCGACGAAATAGTGAAGTTTATCAAGCATGGCAGGTAATTACATCAGCTTATAATCAACCTGGTAGTGGCGGTAGAAAACAAGCTCTGGAATTTCTAAACTCAGAACCTAGACGTAGTCCCTGGTTTTGGTTGACCTGGGATAGAGAAAGTTTAGCAGGTTTAGAAGCTCCAAAAGCATATTTATTTAGAGTTCAGCTCTTGAATGCTAACCTAGCTTATGCTAATTTACAGGAAGCTAATTTATGGGAAGCTAATTTACAGGAAGCTAGTTTATGGCAAGCTAATTTACAGGAAGCTAATTTACAAGAAGCTAATTTACAAGAAGCTATGTTAATGGGAGTTAATTTACAGAAAGCTAACCTAACTTATGCTAATTTACAGAAAGCTAATTTAAATAATGCTAATTTACAGAGAGCTCTTTTACCTAGAGCTAATTTACAAAAAACTATATTAGGTCATACTAATTTAGTGGAAGCTGATTTAGTAAAAACTAATTTAAATGAAGCTAATTTAGGTGCTGCAAATTTACAGAAAGCTGATTTACAGGAAGCTAATTTACAAGAAGCTAATTTATGGGAAGCTAATTTACAAGAAGCTGATTTAGTATTCGCTAATTTACAGGAAGCTAATTTACGTAATGCTAATTTACATAAAGCAGATCTTAGAGCAGCTAATTTACCTTATGCTAATTTACCTTATGCTAATTTACCTTATGCTAATTTACCTTATGCTAATTTACAGGAAGCTAATCTAATTTATGCTAACTTACAGGAAGCTAATCTAGACCAAGCTGATTTAAAAAACGCACTTTATTCAGATGGAAATACATCGGAATCTGTATGTAAAGAAATTTATAAAAACTATCCATGTCCTACAAACTTTTCAGAAAACTTTGACCCAAAAGTCGCTGGAATGAAACTAGTAATAAATTTAAAAGATTTATCTAACTGATACGTAATCATTCAGCCGTCAGCTGTCAGCCGTGAGCTTTTGGCTCACGCTAAGCAAACAGCTTTGTGGTACAGGCCACAGTCGAGCTTGCTTCGGATTATTTCAATCGGAGATCAAGACAAATAGGGAGTAGGAAGATAGGGAAATGGGGAGAGCTGACCAAGTCCTATCCTCCCAAAATATCAGGAACGGGCAAGATGCCCATTCCACGCCTGATGCCCATTCCAGAAAACTCTTAAAATCGTTCCATTATTAAGCAAAGCCCCTCTTGCCCTAAGAAAGCTTCGTCAAGAATTCTAAAAATGTTTTAGTTCTTGGTGTTAAGAGGGTGCGGCGATAGGCATCTGCCGCTTTTTTAATTCCTTCTGCTTGAGTTGGATAGGGATGAATTACGCTGGAAAGCTTACTCAAACCAATCTTATGGACAATTGCTGTCGTCACCTCAGAAATCATTTCCCCTGCATGAGTTGCCACAATAGTTGCTCCCAGGATTTGATCTGACCCCTTCTTGTGGTGAATTTTAACAAATCCCTCTTCTTCGCCATCTGCGATCGCTCGGTCTACAGTACTAAAGGGAATTTTAATCGTATTAACATTAAACCCTTTCCCTTGAGCTTCATGTTCATACATTCCCACATGGGCAATTTCTGGATCAGTATAGGTTGCCCAAGGCATCACCAAATTACTCAGTTTATATTTACCCAAGCCAAAGGGAGAAAATAGAGTATTCTTAATCACAATCCGTGCTGCTGAATCCGCTGCATGGGTAAACTTCCAGTCCATGCAAATATCACCAGCAGCATAAATTTTGGGATTGGTAGTTTCAAGGTAATCATTCACCTTAACTCCTTTACGCTGGTCATACTCTACCCCGACCAGTTCCAAATTTAACCCTTCCACATTGGGCGCACGTCCAGCACCAATCAAAATTTCATCTACCGTGACCGACTCTTCCAAACCAGTGCAGCTATTGAAGTGTAAGGTTTTACCTGCTTCTGTCTTCTCGACCCGGTTCAATTGGGCACCCAGGACTAAACGGATACCTTCTTTTAAAAAGACTTTTTGAACAATATCGGCGGCGTCAGCATCTTCTTTATTTAAAATGTGAGAACCGCGATGGAACAGCACCACTTCACAACCTAAACGGCGGAAAGACTGAGCTAATTCACACCCAATTGGACCGCCACCAATAACAGCTAGTCGATTGGGACGTTCTGTCAGAGAAAATACCGTTTCATTGGTGAGATACCCCGCCTCTTCCATGCCCTCAACTCGGGGTCGCACTGCTCTTGCTCCTGTAGCAATTACCGCTTTCTTAAACTTGAGGGTAGTATCGTTTACTTCAATGGTATCATCACCGGTAAACCGACCATTGCCTAAATATATATCAATACCATAGGTATCTTTGAAGCGTTGAGCAGAATCGTGATGGCTAATCCCTGCTCGTAGCCGACGCATTCGTTCCATCACTGCGGGGAAGTCTACTTCAATATTATCTGGAACTTTAACCCCAAAGGCTCCCGCATTGCGCATCTCAGCCACTACCCGAGATGACCGAATCAAACACTTGGAGGGGACACAACCTACATTTAAACAATCCCCACCCATCAAATGCCGTTCAATCAACGCCACTTTCAAACCAACACCGATACCTGCTGCACCTGCTGCGGTAACTAATCCAGCTGTACCAGCACCAATAACTACTAGGTCATAACAATCAACAGGTTTTGGATTAACCCAATCCCCTGGATGAACGTAGTTAACCAACCTCTGGTTATACTCGTCCATGGGTGGAACAATAACTCTTTGGTATTGAGAACTTGACATTTATAATAACTCCTTTGATAGTTCAAAATTCAATTAATTTTTTAGGGAGCAGGGAGTAGGGAGTAGGGAGTAGGGAGTAGGGAGTAGGGAGTAGGGAGTAGGGAGTAGGGAATCGGGAATCGGGAATCGGGAGTCGGGAGTCGGGAAATTGAATGTATCTCATATGTATTAGAACCGCTATATACCTAAGCTGTCGCTAACAACACAGTCTTAAAATCTCTCGACCTTTAACTTCCTAACCTTTAACCTTTAACTTCCTAACCTTTAACCTGCTAACCTTCAACTTTCAACTTTCAACCTGCTAACCTTCAACTTCCTAACCTTCAACCTCCTAACCTTCAACCTTCTAAACTGTCTCCTTGGAAACGCTTTTGTCTAAAGCCTTCTTAGCCACATTAGTGACATAAAGTGTGACCGCAACAGTGGCGATAAAACCAATAATCCGAATTGCCCACTGGACAGTGGGATTGGTGGGTGCGTCACCACCACCGATCATGGCCAGGTCTCCAGCCAGGGAACCGATGTAAACGTACATCACTGTTCCTGGAATCATGCCAATGGAGCCTAAGACATAGTCTTTCAGAGAAACCCCAGTTAGACCATAGGCATAGTTTAAGAGATTGAAGGGAAATACAGGAGAGAGTCGAGTCAATAGGACAATTTTGAATCCTTCCTGACCTACTGCTTCATCAATGGCACTAAATTTGTCATTTCCAGCAATTTTTTGTGCAATCCAGTCCCTAGCTAGATAACGCCCCACCAGAAAAGCAGCCGTAGCTCCGATAGTGGCTCCGATGAACACATAGATTGAGCCTAAGACAACACCAAATACTACCCCAGCCCCTAGGGTTAGGATAGACCCAGGCAAAAATGCTACGGCAGCAATGATATAGATTCCGATAAATGCGATCGCTCCGATGGGTCCTAGACTATCAATCCACTGTAAAGCATTGCGCAATATTTCTTGGGGATTGAATCCTCCACTACTAGCGGATTCCTGTGCAAAACTAGGCTCAGCGTGTACCACCAGTACCATCACCATTGCCAGTAATGTTAATGAAACTAACTTGAAACCCTTCATGACCTTTCGGGGATGAGATTGACTGCTTCTTCTTGTACTTATCATGAGTTGGGAGCGTTGCAATTGAACTTGAGACATAGTAATCAAATTATCTACAGATCTGGTTATCTTAAATGGCTTGTTTGGGGATGAAATTAACAAAAGTTTATAAGTTGATAGGTAAGCTATCAGCTATCAGCTATCAGCTATCAGCGAACAGCGATTAGCGCACGCTACTTGAGGTGCTATCAGCTATCAGCTAATCCCCTACATTGGTTTAATCTCTGTTACCTCAGTTGACGGCTGACTTCTGACCGCTGACGGCTGACCGCTGACGGCAGTTAAGCATTTAGCCTTGAGCCTAGGGCGATCAGCTTTCTAGAGAGTGGCCAACAAACAATTGCAGTATCAATTGCTTGTTGATGATCATAATACAATACTTTTTAGGGGCTAAAGCTAGTGAAACTAATTGAAATTTAATAAGAATATTTGTGGTGATTTTTAAGCTTAAATTTAGCGGGTACTCAGGAAAAAATCAGGTTTATTAATATAGCTGATATTATCTATAAAAATTAGCTCTGAGAACAGACTTTTTTTAGTTATAACAAACAATTAACTAGTTCATCTAAATTAGAGCTGGATTTAAAGTTAAATAGGGGGTGTTATAAGTTACAATTAATCAAGAATATAGTGGTTTTTAGCCTATCGAGACCGTTTGTTTCTGTACTTGACCCAATTAACCCATCAAAAAAGCTGATTCCCTTTTTGCTAACCTATATAATAGACGTTTGTTAACACCTGTACCTATTTCCCCATGTCTGCTAAGGATCAATTCCATGATCTAGTTAAGGATGCTCTAATCAATGATGGTTGGATCATTACTCACGATCCTTATCGCATTGATCTGGGTTTTACCGATATCTACATGGATTTGGGGGCAGAATGCCTGATTGCTGCTGAACGCAATAATGAAAAAATAGCTATTGAAGTTAAAAGCTTTCTATCAGCTTCAAGAATTTCAGAATTCCATGGTGCAATTGGGCAGTTTATTAACTATCGTCTTGCCTTAGAAGATGAGGAGCCTGATCGAACACTTCATCTTGCGGTTCCTAACACTATTTACAGTGGTTTTTTCAGTTATCCCTTCATACAAAAGTCGATCAAGCGTAATCAGGTTCCTATTGTAGTTTATGACATTTCCCAACCCAGGATTAATCAATGGATAAACTAGAGGTATATCGACAGCACATTCAGGACTTGCTTAAAAAACGCGCCAGTATTAAGTCGGCGAATCCAGCCATCGAAACCCAGCTCATTTTTGATACGGAACGGGATCATTACCAAATGGTTCATACCGGTTGGAAAAATAACACCACACGTATTTATGGCTGTTCTGTACATGTCGATATTAAAGATGGCAAAATTTGGATACAGCATGATGGGTCGGAGATTGCGATCGCAGATCAGTTAGTTGAGCTAGGGGTACCAAAGCAGGATATTGTGTTGGCCTATCAGGCACCGATTATGAGGCAGTATACCGAGTTTGCGGTGGGGTGAGCGCACCCGCCATACAGTGATGGAACTAAAAAATCAGCGGTGTGAAGTGTTCTATGACAGGCGTTGCTAAACAGATGAAGGCCGCAGGGTTACCCCTGAAGGATATTGCACAATATACGGGGTTGAGCGTTGATCAGATAGATGGGTTGTAGGTTCAAACGGCTTCATCCAATCTTCGGATATGCAGAACCTCATTTTTCATTAATGACTCAATTTGTGACTCTGAAACCACTAAAACGGCGATCGTTTCCCCGATCCCATTGAAAACTTCCAGACTATAACCATCCTCTCCGTCTTGTATTGGATGGTGATCGACAATCGTTGCAATATCCCCTTGCTGCAACTTATGCTTGGGAAAATCTTCCCGCAGAGCCACCCGTGAAAATAACTCAAATGCCATTATCTAGCCTCCTTATCTGGGTACAGGGTGATAAACTTTGTCTGTTGAGTTTCATGCTCCACCATCCAAATTGTCTTGATGTCTAGTTCAACTCCATTTGGTCCTACTAAAATGCCCCGAATGGTATAAACATCGCCAAATCGGTTGGGTTCATCGCTCAAAGTCGCATCCAATGGCAAAATCTGGGAACGCAAATCTATTTCTAACTGTTGCCAGTTCTCTTGACTATAGCCTGCCTGAGCTAAAAATTTTGACTTATCATCGTTATCACGCCAAAGCAACAAATATCTGGTAAGTTTGGCCGTTGCAATGATGGCATCCTGTGGAAGTTTCATAAACCTATATGGTTATATGGTTATCCAGTTTTGGCGTTATCATCCCTAAACGTTATCATTAATTCCCAGTATATTGATTTTTGCACGTTAGTGTAGCCTATCGATCAAGGAATCGCACCCAACCTGGTTCCACGATGATGGCGTTGGGAATTTTATTCGCGATCGCTTATCTATTCTTGTCAAGACATCCGGTCACACAGGACTGACACTGGCCCTTTGATCCAGGGTTCTTTAGTAGAAGAAAGTAGGTTTTTTCGGTAGAGTGGGCAAAACTTACCCACCCCACTTAAATTCAATATTAAGTCTCTACTTGGAAGTAAACATCAACCATGTCGTGTCTAGTACTGACTCTCCCTGTAGTAAGGTAAAGTTGTAACTTATATGAACCAGTGGTATCTATCATCTAAAACTTGTTCTCGATGCTAACCCCAGCTAAGTAATTCATAGACTCTGCCATGATTGCCAATCCCCAGTCCCAGAAAATGACTGTCGAAGCTTACTTGGAATGGGAACCACACCAGGAACTTCGATACGAATTTATTAATGGTGACATTTTGGCTATGACAGGTGGCAGCATCCCCCACAATGATATTGCGATTAATCTACTTGCTGCGCTACGTCCCCACGTTCGTCCCAAAGGCTGTCGCATCAATATTGCTGATGCCAAAGTAAAGGTTACCGAATCTATCTACCGTTATCCAGATGTGGTGGTGAGCTGCGATCAGCGAGATAGAATAGCGATTAACGCGATCCAATATCCAAAACTTATCGTTGAAGTGCTTTCCCCCGGTACAGAAGCTCTCGATCGGGGCAATAAGTTCAAAGAATATCGCACTCTACCCAGCCTAGAAGAATACGTCCTGATCAGCTCTACCGAAATCAACGTCGAGATTTACCGGAGGGGCGAAGGGCGGTTGTGGCTATACAGGGCATACCAAGCTGGAGATGTGATCACCCTGGAGAGCGTTGGCTTTGAGTTTGCGATCGCACTCCTGTATGAGGATATCCCACTAGACCGGTGAACTATTTAAAACTAAGGTTTGGTGGTGCGATCGCCCAATACACTGAGTTTGCCGTTGATTAACTAGACTTCGGGCGTTGCTGAATCTTTCAATGAATAGCAGTAGAGTGGGCATCCTGCCCGGGCCAAAATATCGCCAAACAGGCAAGATGCCTATTCCACAGGATTTTTTCCCTGCTCCGAAGTCCCTGCTCCCTGCTCCCTAAAACCCAGAAGTTTGTACTTCACCAATTAAAAACCGCTATATTAATAATCATAAATAACAAGAGGAATTAAAGCCATGAGTAGCTCAAATCCAAAACACTATAAAAGAATCGGGAGTATCTATGATGATTTGTGGAGTTACTCAGAAGACTACATTAGATTTATGGGTTTAAGCATAATTGAATATTTACGCTTAACCCCAACAGATAGTATTGTAGATTTAGGCTGCGGTACAGGGCTTTTTACCCAAGCAATTCCTAAGGAAATACAGTTAGATAATCCGATTATCTGCGTGGATCCTTCTGAAGAGATGCTCTCACAAATCCCCTTAAGCCCCCAATACCAAATTAGAGCAGTAGATGCGATTACTTTTGTCTCTGAGACCTCAGGTTATAATAAGGTCTATATGAAGGAAGCCATTCATCATATAGACAATAAAGAATTACTATTTAGTAGTTTGTTTGAAAAGCTAACTAGTGGAGGAATTTTCTTGCTAATCCTTCTGCCTCCAACTATTGAGTATCCTTTATTCAAGGAAGCTTTAGAGCGATATGAAAGAGGGCAGCCTAACTATAACGATCTAAGTAGTTTACTAGAAAAAGTCGGCTTCAACGTCTCAGTTGATTTTGTTGAATATCTTCAGTCAATTCCTAAAGAACAATACTTGAAAATGGTAGCAAATCGCTATATGTCCTTACTGTCATTCTTTGATGATCAACAGTTAGAGGAAGGTCTAGCAGAAATCTCCGAAAAATATGCTCAACAATCTATCCTTGAATTTCCTGACCGTTTTGTTTTTATTACAGCAACTAAGTAGTTAAGCTATCAGCTATCAGCTATCAGCTATCAGCTATACCAAAGGGAACAGGGAACAGGGAACAGGGAACAGGGAGTAGGGAGTAGCGATGCAGCGCGGTCTTGGGGAGGCAGCGCGGTCTTGGGGGTTCCCCCCATGAGCGACTGCCGTGGTTTCCCCCACTCGCTATTGCATCAAGACGGGAGTAGGGAAAAGGGAACAAAAATTCTCGCAATTCCTACACGGATTGGTATATCAGTTATCAGCTATCAGCTATCAGCTAAAGGCCTTGGCCATAGGCCACGCTGCGCGAACGCGAATGGCCACGCTACGCGAACAGCTATCAGCTTATGCGCTACGTGCTGCATCCCTATTCCCTACTCCCTGTTCCCTATTCCCTGTTCCCTATTCCCTTTGCTGTAGTCGCGATCGCATCAGCTCTAGCATTCAATCGCTTGAGTAAGGTTGTATGGGAGAGGTTGGGATCATCCTCAAGATTGACCAGACCAAAACTAATCGGGGGTGTATGACCGGGCAAATCTACCCAACGATACCAGGTATAACCGACAAGAGCGGGATGAGTCAAAGCCCTGGCTAAGGACTTAGCGCCATTACGCATCATCCGTGACCTTTCGGAAAACCCGTCTTCTGGTTCATCGGGTAAGGCTCGTTGAGTAAACCTGGTGTGTCCCCAACTAAACTCAGTGTTGAGCACTGGCAATTTTGTAGCTTGGTAGTATAGGTCTATCCGCTCATACATGTTGTAGCGATAATTGTTAGCAGATACCACATCTACCCAAGGTCTTTTGATGGCGGAAAATACAGCATCAGAAGGAGGAGCCCCAAACCGACATCCCAGGATTAAATGATTGTGGTCATAGCGGTGGATTGCTGCTGCAGTTTCCTGAAAATAGCGTCGAGCAAATTCTGCTTGAAACCCATTCTGATCCACTAAGTAGCCTTTAGAAACAATCCCTTGTTTTGTCTTAGTCCATTCTTTAATCGTGTCTCTAGATTCAATAGGGACCTGCCAATCTTTAGCTAACTGCTCTAAACTATTACCATGGCGCTTTAAAACAAAATCCCAGGCAGCACTATAGGCGGGTTTTTCTTTATTGAGGCTAAGGCAAAATTGTAGTAAAGATGCCTTAGCGTTATTGGTCAACAACAACTCTGAGTTAACCTTTCGGTCTGCTGTTTCAGCGTGTGCCCAATTGAGTTCATTGTCAGTAAAATATCCCACTAGCAGCTTACTACTTGCCACCGGTGCTACGATTTCCTTAGCTTTAGCATCAATCCCTTCAATCCATTTCGGATCAAACACATCCGGTAACTTTAGCTTCCTGTCATCAACCCTAAGTTCACTGTCTGGAGCAGCTTTGACGAAATTTAGGATAACCGTGTAGGGCATACCCTGATCCCACAATTGAGGTGGTGTCCATGCTCCTAGGGCATTAAAATTCCAGCTCCGCAGCCGCTCAAAGGTAGCTTCCCGAAAGGCAGCGGGGTCTTGACCATATTTATCCTCGACAACCGGAACATAGGGAGCAGGATAGCCAAAGTTGACGGAGGTGACACCCCGGTAAAGGAAGGGTTTGCCATCGGGGTCAATCAACCACCAACGACCTTTGTGGGATTTGCCAACTCGGAAAAAATCCTGCTGACCTATTACTGTTTCGGTCTTGATGCGTACTTGGGCAAGAGGACTAGCAGCTTGGGAGGCAAGAAGACTATTGGGTAGGGCAGAGCTCAGCAGTACGATCACTGCTGAGAGGATGAATAGAATAAATCCGGATAATACTTTCCAATGTCGCATTTGAGTTTTGTTAATGCCTGATTGAGATCCCCCGTTGGTCCCCCTTAATAAGGGTAGGGCTGTTTCATTTCATTTATAAACCCTATATAGGCCGGCGTTGCTGAATTAAGGGATGAATGCGCGATTATCTGATTTTATTACAGCCCCCTAAATCCCCCAACTTTGGGGGACTTGTCTTGATGCAGTCGCTCATGGGGGAAACCACGCCAGTTGCTCATGGGGGGAACCCCCAAGACCGCACTGGCTCCCCAAGACCGCGCTGCATCGCTTGAGAGTTTTGTTCCCCCCAGAATTGGGGGGCTAGGGGGGCGAAAGCATACCCAAAATCAGCAACGCCATCAATTTTTGCAGAGATTGCGATCGCTCTCGTCAAGATTGGGGTTCGTCTCCAAATAGTCTCGCACCCAATTACAACCCTTGACTATTAGTTCATTGAATCGTAATATACGCCATAACTTGGCAGTTCCGGAACTGTCAAGAGTGGCTAGTACGCTGCCATCAGCACTAAAACTTATACTTGTAACTTCGCTTTTATGCCCATGTTCAAAAGCAGTCAATAATTTTCCTGACATATCCCATACATAGATATAACCCTTCTCCTTATCCTCCGAATCACGCTTCGACGCACTAACGACTAAGCCACCCTTGGTACTAAAACCGATACTATTCAAGCTGCGATTCAAGCTGCGATTAGCACTCTTAAACTTAACTAATTCCTCACCAGACTCCAATTCTTTTAAAAAGATATTACCTAGCTCTACATAGTGATCAGGTAAAGCATTCTGCGCCACTAACAGCTTGCCATCGGAGCTAAAAGCGATTTCACCCGATAGCCTAGGTTCATTTGTCCAGATTTTACTGTTCAAATTCAACCGATGGAGAGTACTATTTGTAGTATCATCATAAAGCTGCGGAGAAGTACTATCGTTCTCCACAACAAGCAATTGTGTACCATCAGGGCTAAAAAGAAGCTGGCTAATTATTTTATTAAAATTTTTAGATTTATACAACTGATTGCCATTCAAATCCAATAAGCGAATCCTATTATCTTGACCAACTCCAGCCAATTGTGTACCATCAGGGCTAAAAATGATTTGCCTTATTGTTGTTTTAAGATCTGGAAATCGCTTCAACTCCTTACCCTTCAAATCCAACAGACGAATAGTGTCATCAATTCCGACAACAGCTAGTTGCTTACCATCGGGGCTGATGCTGATACTTTTTATACTTTTTAATTTCGGACTTAGCTCTAACTCCTCTAATGGATTCTGATCTAGTTTCCACCAGACCAGGGTATTGTCATCACGACCTAAACTAGCAAGTTGTCTGCCGTTCGACGAGCTAGAAATAACCTCACGAACACCACCTTGATGCCCTTTAAGTTCAAATTCCAAGGCGTCTGACAAAGAAGAATAACTATATGGCTCATCATAAACACTAATAATACCCTCACCCTCTTGCCCAATAATCAGACGACTTTCGGTATCAAAAATGATACTGCTAGCTCTACTTATGGGTTTAAACTTATTATCCCAATACTTATTATCTAAACTACCAAAGTAGGCCATCCTTTCATCATTTCCAAAAAATCCTGCTAAGTATTCACCATTAGGACTAAAAACCAGATTTTCCGATAGCATATTATCAAAATTTTTAAACTCTGCCAACTGATTACGACTCCTGTAGTCCGACAATCTGAGGGTATTGCCAGATTCGTTAGCTACTACTAGCTGGTTCTTGGAGTTAAAGCTAATACTATGGAAATTGCCTTCCCGTTTCAATAGCTTCGGTTTATCTCCCGTTTCCCACAGGCAGATAGTACTGGAATCGCCCTTCTCAGTAAACCTTTGTAAATTGGCTAGAAGCTTCTTGCTATCAGGACTGAAACTGATCCCTCTGTTATATACACCGAAACCAGTAGGAAATAGATTTACATCAGTATATGTAAACCCTGAAATACAGTCTGTAAGCTGACGTGGCTCTTCCTGTTTTCCTTCTAAGTTCCAGAGGCGAAAAGTCCCTTGCTGGTCAATTGTTGCTAATAAGCGACTATCCGGACTAACATCAAGGTCTACGTCCACCTCATGTCCTGGAAATACTTTGGGTTGTTGTCTGCCTTGGAAGTCTTGTAAGCGGACAGTACCATCCTCTGCTGCTGTAGCAATCATTAACGTACCATCAGGCTTAAAAAACATCTTTTTAAAACCTTGAGGCACTTCTCTGCGGTTATATTCTCTAGTTGAATAGAATACCTTTCGCAAAGTTTGTAACACTTCAGTTTTAAGCTTACTGTCTGGCTTGAATAAGAATAAGTATCCTGGCCAATCTTGAAGAGATTTTGCTGCCCGTAAACTGGCAAGCAAAGCTTCTAACTCTTGATCTGATTGTAAGTTGGCTTCGGCTGTTTGCCGATCAGCCTTAATTTGACCGATCAGGGCATCTTTCTGACCAATTAAGGAGAATACCAAACCTGTAGCTAACCCCAGAATGACTACGATCGCAACACCCCAATTCCGACGAGTATTTAAGCTTTTTCGCCGGACGCTACGCTGCACAAACTCAACTTCTACCTGGTTAAACCAGTTGTCCTCAGAATTGAGTTCTTTATTCAATACATCGAGATAAGGATTGGCATTCCAAAGAAACTGTACGGGTTTCTCTCTCGAACCTTTTTGTTCATCCGATGTCCGTTGCCACAATCGAGCCAAGTTCGTATTTTCGAGGGTGTTTATTTTGTTAAGAAAGTTTTCAGCAAGGTCAAGTCTCCCATTCAACCAATTAATCACAGCTTCAGCCTTGACTTCAAAACCGGATGATTGTTTTTTGCTTTTAACACTTTTCCACTCCACCGCCGCAGGAGTCAACCGCCGTTGCAGAAGTAGGCTTTCCTCCTCCTGTTGCTTCCATCCCAGCAATCTTTGCCATCCCCGCACTAAAGCATCATGGGCTGGTTCTACATAGGGATTCCCCTCAGCATCTTGTCCTTCTACTAATAACCGTGCTGTGCTAANTCTCAATGATCCCAGCAATGGTACTGCAGTAGTGGATGACAATGGCACTGCTGGAGACTTAACTGATGATTTTGTGATTTACACTCCTGATGATGGTTTCAGTGGAGCTGATAGTTTTACCTATGAGTTAAGCAATGGTCTGATTACTAAGACTGCTACTGTTGACATTGACGTTGCTGCTGCTGTTGACGAGAACAGTCTGATTGCAGTAGATGACACCGCTACTACTGAAGAAAATGCAGCGGTAACCATTGATGTTTTAGCAAATGACACTGATATTAACGGAAACAGCACTCTGACCATTGTCAATAGTCCCAGCAATGGTACTGCAGTAGTGGATGACAATGGCACTGCTGGAGACTTCAGTGATGATTCTGTAATTTACACTCCTAACAATGGCTTTAATGGAGCTGACAGTTTGACCTATGAGTTAAATAATGGTCTGACTACTAAGACGGCTACTGTTGACATTAACGTTACTCCTGTTGAGGATGTTGCCTCTTCTGCGGATATTTTTTGGCGTAATTCTCAGATTGGAAGCAATCTTGCCTGGATCATGAATGGCACTGAGTTGGATCAGTCAAATCCAATTCAAGCGGAATCAGCTGATAGTCCCTGGGAGATGCGTGGTGCTGGAGACTTCGACGGCGATGGGCAAAAGGATATTCTCTGGCGTAATACTAATACCGGAGATGTGAACTTCTGGCTAATGGAAGGCTCTGAGTTCAAAAGCACAGCATCTAGCAGCCAGGTATCAGACCTCAACTGGGAAATCCGTGGCACGGGAGATTTCGACAGTGATGGAGAAGAAGATATTCTCTGGCGTAATACCAATACCGGAGAAAATGGGGTTTGGTTGATGAATGGTACGCAGCTGGATCAGGGAATCTTTATTACCAGACAGAATAATGGTGAGAATTTGCTGGTAGCGGAAGACGGTCTATGGCAAATGCAAGGTGCTGGAGATTTAGATAACGATGGTGACGCGGATATTCTGTGGCGTAATACTCAAAACCAAGATGTCTACTACTGGCGGATGGAAGGTACTGAGTACGTAGAGTCAGTGTTGATTGCCTCACTACCAATCAGCGGTGAGTGGGAAATTCGTGGTACTATGGACTTTGACAATAATGGTTTTGACGATGTCCTGTTGCGTAATGGCACTACCGGACAAAATGAGATCTGGCGGATGAATGAAACGGGGCTGCAGGAGGCAGTAGCCACCGAGTCCTTAACAGGGCAGACCTGGCAAAGCTATGTCTAATATGCCAGTCTGGTTAATCACTCATTAGTCAATAAGTCAGCATTCAGCATTCAGCAGTCAGCTGAATGCTGATGTGATCCAAAGCCTGATAACTAAAGTGATTAACCGAACTTGATATTAATGTAATGGTTTCAACGACTACTTACCAGTAGGAAAAGCACCAGGTCGCACAGTCAATTTGGTATCTCGTTGATTGCGACGCAACTCTAGGATTAAATCACTGCCTACTTTGGTTTTAGCCACAGACTTCTGAACTTCTGTTGCATCTTTGACTGGCTGATCATTGATTTTGCGGATCACATCACCCGCACGCAATCCTGCTTTGGCAGCTGGGGAATTAGGTATTACTTTGGCAATCAATACCCCTTGTTCTTCATCAACCATCAACCCAGCATTGGGATTACTGTTGATCTGTTGTTTAACCTCTGGGGTTAAGGTTACCATCTGGATGCCCAAGTAAGGATGTTCTACTTTACCGTCAACAATCAGTTGTTCAGCAATTTCTTCCACCGTATTAATGGGAACGGCAAATCCTAATCCTTGAGCACCCCGAATAATGGCTGTGTTCATGCCAATCACTTCACCGGAGGCATTGAGCAGGGGTCCACCGGAATTACCGGGGTTAATAGCAGCGTCGGTTTGGATAAATTCCACTCGCTTATCAGGAACACCGACTTGAGAGCTAGAACGACCGGTAGCACTAATGATGCCAGTGGTTACAGTACTATCTAAACCAAGGGGATTACCAATTGCGATCGCCCATTCTCCTGGGGTGAGTTGATCAGAATCACCGAGAGCAACGGTAGGTAAGTTTTCTGCCTCGATCTGGATCACAGCTACATCTGTCAAGGGATCGCTTCCCACTACCGTCCCTTTAAATTGGCGACCATCCTTGAGGATTACATTAACACTATCCGCACTATCGACTACATGGGCATTGGTGAGAATATAACCATCGGTATCGATAATGAAACCTGAACCGGTACCCTGTTCAACTCGCTCTTGGGGTACATCGGGAAATGGGAACCTAAAAAATTCCCGGAACATCGGGTTTCTAAAAGTATCTGGGACTCTACTGGTGACGGTTCTAGAAGCGTTAATCCGCACCACTGCTGGTCCAACTTGTTCTACCACATTGGTGATAAAGTTAGGATTTTCAGTCACCACAGGTTTAGTGCCTGGAAGCCTAGCTGTTTTGTTCTGAGGGACAATTGCTTGAGGGGATGTGGATTGGGGAACAGAGTTACGTAATGCTACATAACCGCCGGAAAAGCCTAACCCTGCTCCCAGTAACAACAGTGATACATAAGTTCCTGCTTTTTTTAAGGGATTACGGGTGGTGTGATTAGATTTGGGGGTTTGATGGTCTACTAGCATAAGATTCTGTTGACACAAGGGTAGATCGACATCGGAGGCAGTGGGCTTGATAGTGGTTTTGAATCAGTGTCTTGATGCAGTCGCTCATGGGGGGGACCACGCCAGTTGCTCATGGGGGGAACCCCCTTTGGCGGCACTGGCTCCCCAAGACCGTAATGGTGCGTTTGACCCGTAATTAAATTCGCCACGGGTAGCACCTGAGGCATCGCTATAAATCAAAGGTTGAAATAGGTGTAATCACCTGTATAAAATCGGTTGGCGGCGTAAGTCCTATAATTTAATCTAGACATCTTCTGTTAATTTTCTGTGAGAGCAGTGTTTAACTTAGATTAAAATTATTGAGGGTCGGGACCTGAATACAATTGGCAATACAATTAGCAAGGGAAGCCACCCTTCGCTTCGGAGGCTATACCATAAGGGCAACGAGGCAGAAATAGTCCCTATCCAATATGATCATTAGTCTAGCGCATTCGCCTAGTCATGGAGGTTGACAATACTACCAATATGTGATGGGTTAACCGAACATGCATACACTTCTAAGATGAAATAGTGTCAGGAATGTTACCGATAGTGAGTTGGTAAGGGATAAAGGTTAGTTGGTGATTCGCTAACTATTACTGATTACCTATGACTTGTGTTCAAGGGTAACTTTGATTCAGATAATTTTGGTTTAAGGACACGAAAAATATTGGAGGTTTATCAAAAAAAAAATCTATTTAATAGTAGGTTTAATAAGAAAGATAAAGTTGGTAAATTGCTCAATAAATCCCGATAAAAAATTATAAATTAAGGTATAATATACCTAGCATCTGTTGTTGATAAAAAACTAAAAACTATAAATTATTGTAAGTTAAACAGATGGTGTGAAACTATGCAGATTTATCGACTTCCAGCCCTTTCTGACAACTATATCTTCTTATTACACGACCCCAAGCGGAATATTGCTGCTGTGGTTGATCCAGCCGAGGCTAAACCGGTGGTAAAGCGTCTGAAAGAACTGGATGCCGAATTAGTGGCTATTTTCAACACTCACCATCACATGGATCATGTGGGGGGAAATCGACAGTTGATCCAGCAGTTTCCAGATGTCTGTGTATATGGGGGAGCTGAAGACCGGGGTCGGATTCCTGGTCAACAGGTGTTTTTAAACGAATGCGATCGCGTCGAGTTTGGTGATCGCCTTGGTGAAGTATTATTCGTTCCCGGACACACCAGAGGACATATTGCCTACTACTTTCCCCCAGTAGTCCCTGGTGAAACCGGTGAACTCTTATGTGGCGACACCCTATTTGCGGGCGGCTGTGGCAGACTATTTGAAGGAACACCAGGCCAAATGGTAGAATCCATGAGCAAGCTAAGGGATTTACCAGATAATACACGAGTATGGTGTGCTCATGAATACACCCTGAAAAATCTCCAATTTGCCCTGAGTGTCGATGGTGAAAACCTGGACTTACAAGGGAGATTTGCCCAAGTCCAAGAGGCGCGTGATCGTAAAGAGGCAACGGTACCTTCCCACTTAGGGGTTGAAAAGCACACCAATCCATTTTTACGTTGGGATGAGCCTGCCCTACAGTCGGCTGCTCAAGCAAAAGAACCCGTTAAGACATTTGCACGGTTACGGGAAATGAAAGACCGATTCTAAGATTATTGATAAAGCCTTGATCAAGGGACATATTTCCTTGAGAATATGTCCCTTGATTAGTTGGACTATAATCAAGGTTGAGTTAAGAAATTTAGTTAATCCAAGCAATAGAAAAAACCCATGCTTAGCGAATTGCAGCAGAAAAAATTGACCCGGTTGTTTAACCTGTACGATCAGCAAACAAACGGTGTTTTAACCCAAGCCGATTTTGAACGGATTACTGATAACCTTGCTGGGATCAGGGGTTGGACACCGGGCTCGCCATATTATGACAATCTTCTTGCTATTTACATGAGGATTTGGAATGGCGTGCAAAAATTTACCGACCAGAATCAAGACCAGCAAGTGACCTTGGATGAATGGTTGACTTATCACGAAAATGTACTGAGTGACACCGACGGGAATGAAGCAGTAGTCAATGCTAAAGCGGCAGGGATTATTTTCCTATTGGATTCTGATAAAGACGATAAAGTTACTCTGGAAGAATACCGACAATTTTTTAAGGCTTACGGTATTGACGACAGTCAAATTGAAGAAATTTTTGGACGCTTCGATCAGAACAATGATGGTTACATTGACAAACAAGAGATATTAGATCTAGTTACCGAATTCTATTACAGTCAAGATCCAGAGGCTCCAGGAAACTGGATTTTCGGTTCCTACTGATGATTTAGGTTTGCCTATTGGCGGATATGTTATCCCCGAAAGGGTTTAACAAGTGTTTTAATTGACACCGAGCCCTCAGGAATCAGCAATCAGCAATCAGCAATCAGGAATCAGCAATCAGCCCTCAGCTCTCAGCCCTCAGCCCTCAGCTCTCAGCACTAAGTTGCGATCGCTTACAAATTGTCGTAAGATGGAATGTTTGTCGAAGCATTATCCTTCACTATAAACTATACCCGAAATTAAACACTATGGTAAAACGTGTACAAGTCGTTTTAAGCAAAGACGTTCACAAACTCGGAAAAGACGGTGATCTCGTAGAGGTAGCTCCCGGCTATGCTCGCAATTATCTCATTCCCCAAGGAATTGCAGTTAGGGCTACCTCTGGTGTTCTCAAGCAAGTTGAGCGGCGCAGAGAGCAAGAACGGCAGCGTATCCTCGAAATCAAGCGACAAGCTGAGTCGATGAAGACTGCTCTACAAACCATTAGCCGCTTTACTATCGCGAAGCAGTTGGGTGAAGATAATGCTATCTTCGGTACTGTTACCAGCCAAGACTTGGCAGATGCCATCCAAGAGTCTACTGGCAAAGAAATAGACCGCCGAGGTATAACTATACCTGAGATTAGTCAACTTGGTTTCTATAATGCAGAAATTAAGCTTCATCCAGAAGTTACAGCCACTGTAGAAATTCATGTTGTTCCCAAATAAGTTAATTAATAGTTTGTTTAGTTTCTTGAGAGTTGACTGTTGATTGTATCATCCTGTCAACTCTCAATTAAACAACAGGTGCTTCATTTGTTCAGGTTGTATGAGTCAGCTAAAGGCTGATAGCACCTCAAGTACCGTGGCACAGGCTTCTAGCCTGTGACATAGCCCATTAGCTAATAGCTGACCTTTACCCTGAACTCAATAGACGACTAGTTGACTATGACTCAAAAACCAGATTTTTCAGCGTTTGGGAACTCTATACCACCCCAAAATATTGATGCCGAAGAGTCTATTATCGGAGGCATTTTATTAGATCCAGAAGCCATGGGTCGAATTGGTGATTTCCTGAATCCAAAAGCCTTCTACGTCCGGATTCACCAAACCATTTACGAAGCTGCTTTATTACTTTATAGCCAGGGTAAACCCACGGATTTGATGAGTGTTACTACCTGGCTTTATGACAATGACTTATTAGAGAAAGTTGGGGGTCAAGCTAAGTTAGCTCAGCTAGTTGAACAAACGGTTTCAGCGGTCAATATTGACAGGTTCGCTAAGTTAGTGATGGACAAGTACCTGCGCCGTCAGCTAATCGAAGCCGGTAACGAGATTTTTAAGTTGGGTTATGAGACATCCTTGGAATTGGAAACGGTCCTTGACCAAGCGGAACAGAAAATTTTCAGCCTCACCCAATTGCGTCCTCAGCAAGGTCTCATCCCGATTTCTGAAACCCTAGTCCAGACCTTCCAAGATATAGAAAATCGGAATCAGGGTATTGATTTGCCTGGTATTCCATCAGACTTCTATGATTTGGATGCCCAAATTGGGGGATTAAGTCCGTCTGACTTAATTATCATTGCTGGTAGACCATCCATGGGAAAAACTAGCTTAGCGTTAGGAATTGCTCGTAACGTAGCTGAAAAAATGCCAGTGGCGATCTTTAGCTTGGAAATGTCAAGAGAACAACTAGTGCAGCGGTTGTTAGCTAGTGAAGCGAAAATTGACAGTAACTTTCTCAGAGCTGGGCGCATTGCTCAAAATCAGTGGGCACCACTGAGTGAGGCAATCGGTATGTTATCAGAGTTGCCGATTTATATTGATGATACCGCTAACCAGACTGTGATGCAAATGCGATCGCATGCTCGTCGTCTTCAAGCAGCCCAAGGGAGCCCGTTGGGATTAATTTTAATCGATTACTTACAGTTAATGGAAGGCAGTGGTAGTGAAAATCGAGTTCAGGAGTTGTCTCGGATTACTCGCTCTCTCAAAGGATTAGCTCGGGAACTGAAAGTCCCAGTGGTTGCTCTGTCTCAGTTAAGTCGGGCTGTGGAATCTCGCACTAATAAACGACCCATGATGTCGGATTTGAGAGAATCGGGTTCAATCGAGCAGGACTCGGATTTAATCATGATGCTTTATAGAGATTCCTATTATAATCCAGATTCACCAGATGGAGATACCGCAGAAGTCATCATTGTTAAAAATCGTAATGGTCCGACAGGAACGGTGAAACTTATCTTTAAACCTGGGTTAACCAAGTTCCTGAATATGGCAAATCAAAGAGTGTGAACTACCGTAGTTACAACTGTTTCACAAATAGGACACGATTTTGCCCTGAACCATCATAGTTTGGATAGTATGAAATACTGTTGTATTTGCAATCACTGGATTCGATTTTAAATCCCATCCGCAAATGATAAGCAATCGAGTTTTTATTAATCTCAGAGGTAACACATCTTACTCGGATACGACCAAACTTACGAACAGTTTTAAAAAACTGTTCGTATAGGAGACGACCAATACCTTGTTTTCTAAATTTAGGATGGACACCTAAAAAATGAATATATGCCTCATCCGAATATGTCTGTGATAGAAAACCAATTAAAAATCCAGTTATTTCTTGATCAGTTTCTGCAATAAAACTTGTTTCACAAAAATGCACGAAAAAGAGCTTTGGAAGCATATCACTCATTTTTCGTCCACCCCACCATTCATCTAGAATGGTAATTATTTGTTGGTAATCATCAGGACAAATGTTACGAATATTCATTCTACATCCAAAGCCACCGAACATACTCGATAATCACCAGGTTCCAACTCCTTTCGATAGGAGTAACAAATAGTTCAACAAGTTTTTCTCTCTTAACTAAAACTCCCAATTAGCAAGAAGTCACTAACTGGGAGCAAGTATTCAGTTCATCGCTGAATAAGTTAATCAATCCAGGTTAAGTTACTAGTTAATTTTTAACAATTCCACATCAAAATTCAGCGTAGCATTAGGCGGAATTACCCCACCCGCGCCACGGGCACCATAACCCAAGTCTGGGGGAATGATAAGCTTACGACGACCACCAACCTTCATAGAACCAACCCCTTCATCCCAGCCTTTAATCACTTGTCCTATACCGATTCTGAAGGAAAAAGGACTATTGCGATCGCGAGAACTATCGAACTTGGTGCCATCCTTCAGCGTACCAGTGTAGTGAACCACTACCGTTTGTCCCCTCTCAGGACTTGCTCCCTCACCCTCAACCACGTCGATGTACTGCAAGCCCGAATCTGTTGTAACCGCCTGATCCATATTGGTTTCACTTTCTGAACTAGAATCCATAGCTAGATCTTGTTTATCATTAACATCTGGGTTAGCACTGTTAGCTGTTGTAACTACTTCCGGCTGAGTGTTGGTAATTTCTCCAGCAGTGGTAGATTTGTTACCCATACCCACTTGAGCCACAACCAAAAGCAACCCAAAGGCTACTATAACGCCTATGCTGATCAGAATTTGTTTCAAAATCTGTTCTCCTAATTGATTATCAACGCCAGAGCTTATTTTCTAAATCCCGCACCTGACGCTCCAGACGGTCAATACGACCTCGCAATTCATCCATTTCTGATTGGCGAGGAACCCCTAAATCCTGCAACATATTGCGCAACTGCCGTTCCATGTTGCTCTCAAAGTTACCCTGCTCTGACTTGATCTGATTCATCAGATCATCCACAAAAGCGGTAGCTTGGTCGGAGTTGATTTTACCATCTTTAACCCATTCATCACTTACCTCTCGCAGTTTTTCGGCAACCATTGAGGTTGTGCCAACCCCAACCAACAATAACTGCTTGAGCCAGTCGTTATTATCCATAATTGTTATCCTGTTATCCTGTCACTCGGCACTTTATGGGGCTGGGATCAGCTAGGCTTTCCTATGATTGGACAAGTTTCATTGATTCCCAGCCTACAGTTCTATTCTGTGACATCTTTCCTAGAACAGGAGAAGAGGGAGAACAGTCGGAGGAGAACGGAGGAGGTGCAAGAAGGTGCTATATATAAAGCAACCTAATATAAAGCAACCTACTAAAATGCTCTGGTGAATCAGTGGTGATGGTGATGGTGATGATGGTGCTCTGATGCCTGCACAGCTGCCAACTGGGGGTTGATAGATAGAGCATTTTCTGATAGAAGTACCTCAATTTGAGGATTAGCCCATTGCGCTGCCATCTCTAAGAATTCTGGATGATCATTAACACAGGGCATCTCTACGTAGGTAACCTCTGAGTTACGACGTTTTAGACCGTGGACAATGTGATGCACATCTAAGAGGGTTTCGTGATTCTCTGTGGCAAAGCCAATAGGCATAAACACAATCGCCTTAGCCCCTAAGTTAATCAGGTTCTGGGCTGCTAACTCCGTGTGAGGCTGAGTCCACTTAATTAAGGGAGTTTGGTGGTTAAGCCAGCCCACAGAGATTAGGGGATACTTATACATCAACTTTTCCCGTACTGCCTCATACAGTGCCTGACTTTCGTCAATCCCAGACACAAATCCTTTAGCTTCATGGGGACAGCCATGGTTCATCAGGACAATGCCAATTTGGGAGGGCAGATAGGCTGCTGCTAAATCGGTAGTAATTTTCTCTTCCACCAATTGAGCAGTTAGATTAATGTACTCTGGTTCGTTATAGAAAGACGGGATGTAACGCAATCCCTGAACCCAGTGTTGATCTTTATCCTCTAATTTCTCGAGGGCTTTATTGACTTGTTCCACCGCAATGCCGCTAGTAAAGATGGAATCCACCACTAGCAGGGGATAGATCAGCAGTTTTTGGAACCCTTGCTCCTTAATTTCACTGAGGACTTGTTCTGGCAAAAAGGGAGCGCAGAAGTTAAAGGCTTTGAATACCTGCACCTGATCGCCCCATTTAGCTTGCAGTTGTTTTTCAATACCTGCCCGTTGCTGTTCAAAAATCTTGTTGTGGGGTGAAATAAAGTTGTCATGCTGGTGCCCCCACTCGTGGAAGTCAAACATTGCCAAAATTTTGGCTAAGGGTGGATAGATCCAGTTGGGGACTGGGGCAAATTTGGCAGTGAGCAAGTTTAAGGCTTGTTCGTTGTAGTTGGCGAAGTCTTCGTAGCTTTCGACTTCTCCATAACCCATGAGTAAAACCGCAACTCGTTCGTGACCATGGCTTGGGGAAGGTTTGACTGATTGAGATTTTTCTGGAGTGGCAACCACTGGGTATTCCTACTGGCTAAACGTCGATTGCTGGGGTATCCCTGCCTTGTCTTGGGTGCAGAATGTACCCCTGGCATTTATTAGGCTAACATCCCCCATAGGGGGATATAGGAGGTAGCACAATACCCTGGAAAGTTCGGTAAAGATACTAATAACAAAATCTCGATTAGGTTATAATAGGATTTCTGGTCTTAATTAAATCTTATTAAATGAGCTGATCAGTTCGAGATTAGCCCACTAGCCTCTACCAAAGGCGCAAGTGTCGTCCTGTGGGCGAAGCCAGTGGGGTACTTTTGGACGCAGAGCTCAGTTCAGGTTTTGTCTAATAAATTATAATGGATATAAATTGGGGTGAATTTATGTCTATTTGATAACCAAAGCCGAAAATGCCCTTGGTTATTGAGAGTAGACCGAAAACCTGATTGCAATAGAGCAATTAAAATCAGATAAGATTCAGAAACTTGGCGGTGGGGCATCCCGTCAATAGTAAAGCTTGTCGAGTACCCGAATGCGGATCGGTTTCCTTAAGGAAATGGCGATAGCTGGGGTTGGCGAGAAGCCCACACCTACCCCCGACCCCCCAACAGGTGTGGGAGATGTCACAAGTAGGACAACGCAATGTCGGTGTAAACAGCACAATGCTGACGTGCTTGTACATCAACAGGAGGCATAGTCATTAAAACCAAATCAAACTAGGACAAACAACGCACATGCTCAGTCAGAAAACAAAAACTACAGATATAGGATTCACTCACGAAGATTTTGCTGCCCTTCTGGATAAGTATGATTATCATTTTAGCCCAGGGGATATAGTTCCGGGTACGGTATTCAGTCTAGAGCCGAGGGGCGCTCTGATTGACATTGGTGCGAAAACCGCCGCCTAT
The DNA here is from genome assembly GCF_010692305.1 of Moorena sp. SIO4G3. NCBI lineage: Bacteria > Bacillati > Cyanobacteriota > Cyanophyceae > Coleofasciculales > Coleofasciculaceae > Moorena > Moorena sp. SIO4G3. Next base: position 40,102 of record NZ_JAAHIG010000011.1, read on the forward strand.
ATTCCGATTCAGGAAATGTCAATAAATCGAGTTGATAATCCTGATGAGGTTTTACAATCCAACGAAACACGGGAATTTTTCATCCTGACCGATGAAAATGAAGATGGACAGTTGACTCTCTCTATCCGTCGCATTGAGTATATGCGAGCGTGGGAGCGAGTGCGCCAATTACAAGCGGAGGATGCTACGGTGCGTTCTCTGGTATTCGCCACTAACCGTGGTGGAGCGTTGGTACGTATTGAAGGGTTGCGCGGTTTTATTCCTGGTTCTCATATTAGCACTCGGGCAGCCAAGGAAGATTTGGTGGCCCAAGAACTGCCCCTAAAATTTCTGGAGGTAGATGAAGACCGTAATCGTCTGGTACTATCCCACCGTCGTGCTCTAGTCGAGCGCAAGATGAACCGCCTAGAAGTCGGAGAGGTGGTGATTGGCTCAGTACGAGGAATCAAACCTTACGGTGCATTCATTGATATTGGCGGGGTCAGCGGATTGCTGCACATTTCCGAAATTTCCCATGATCATATTGATACGCCTCATAGTGTGTTTAATGTCAATGATGAACTAAAAGTGATGATCATTGACTTGGATGCTGACCGAGGTCGGATTTCTCTGTCAACAAAGCAGTTAGAGCCAGAACCGGGAGATATGATTAACAACCGGGAAGTGGTCTTCGAGAAGGCAGAAGAAATGGCTCAGAAGTACCGGGAGAAAATGCTAGCACAACAGCAAGGTATAACTCCAGAAAGTATGACTCAACAAGAGTCCCCAGAGCCACAAGAGTCCCCAGAGCCCCAAGAGCCTGTTCAGGCTCAAGAGCCCCAAGAGCCTGTTCAGGCTCAAGAGTCCCCAGAGCCCCAAGAGCCCCAAGAGTCCCCAGAGCCCCAAGAGCAGGTTCAGGCTCAAGAGTCCCCAGAGCCTGTTCAGGCTCAAGAGTCCCCAGAGCCTGTTCAGGCTCAAGAGTCCCCAGAGCCTGTTCAGGCTCAAGAGTCCCCAGAGCCCCAAGAGTCCCAAGAGTCCCCAGAGCCTCAAGAAGACGCAGTGCCAGAGGGAGAGTTTGTAGCAGCTGCCATCGACGAGTAACAACTAGGTGCAGCCACAAGAATTAGCCGTTAGCTAAGGCTAATGGCTAATCTGTATTTATCGCCCTGTTCCGGAACAAGAGTAAAGAACTTGGCAGGTGCGAATCTTGAACAACGACCTAGTAGAATGAAGTTGATTACAATCAACAACGGCATAAACCCTTGGTAACCATTCGTTGTGGGAAGGTGACTTTCCCCAATATTGAAGCAGTCATATTTGATAAAGACGGTACCTTAGAGGATTCACAGGTTTATTTAAGAGAACTAGCCTATAAGCGATCGCGTTTAATCGATGCCCAAATCCCTGGTATTGGAGAACCCCTGCTGATGGCATTTGGTGTCCAAGATGACACCCTTGACCCTACCGGGTTAATGGCAGTGGGTAGCCGTCGGGAAAATGAAATTGCGGCTGCGGCTTATATTGCTGAGACTGGTCGGGGATGGTTAGAGTCATTGGAAATTGCTGGCAGTGCCTTTGTTGAAGCCGAGAAGTACTTGCCAGATGGGGCTGGGACTTCCCCAATGTTTGCCGGTAGCCTGGAAGTCCTTAAATTCCTCTCAGAAGCTGGTTTAAAGCTAGGTATTCTCTCAGCAGACTCTACGGCTGGCGTACAAGCCTTTGTCCATCGAAACCAGCTAGACCCCTATATCCAATTACAGCAAGGTGTGGATTCTGAAATCAGTAAGCCTGATCCCAGGTTGTTCCTACAAGCCTGCCAATCTTTAGGGGTGAAACCTGTTTCCACTCTAATGGTAGGAGATTCAGCCGGTGATATTGAGATGGCAAAGGGTGCTGGTGCAGGGGGTTGCATTGGTATTTGCTGGGGAAAGCCAGAAGCTTCCCATTTACAGGGAGCTGATATAGCGATCGCGAGCCTGGATGAGATGAAAATTATTTGAAGTAAACTATAAGGGACTAGTATTTATAGCGCTACGGTTATAAGTGTCAAGTGTTATTTTCAATTTTAAAGTTTCAATAAGCACAACTCCCGCAGCCTTGGTGCGATCGCACCAATTGGTAAAACCTCTTTGGCTGCTCCGAGAGCGATCGCTTCTTTAGGCATGCCAAACACCAAGGAAGTCGCTTCATCTTGAGCGATGGTCAAGCCACCAACCTCAGCGATGGTATGCATTCCAGTCGCTCCATCTCTACCCATACCCGTCAACAATATACCCACTGTAGCTTTGCGATAAAACTTGGCTACAGACTCAAATGTGACAGTTACGGAAGGGCGATGTCCTTCCAGTGGTTCTGAATCAGAACAGATAAATCGACCCATAGCATCGAATTCTAAATGCTGCTGTTCTGGTGCGAAATAAATTCTTCGTGGTTGTGGCATATCTCCTGGTTGAGCAATCTGAACTGGCAAGGGACAATGACTAGCTAACCAATCGATCAATCCCTGCAAAAAACCAAGACTAATGTGTTGAACGCAAATTACTGGTAAAGGAAAATCCGACGGTAGCTGAGTGAATACCTCGTTTAGGGCTTGGGGTCCACCTGTAGATGCACCAATCACAACTATTCTTGGTTTAGAAGAGTAATTAGAATAGAAAGCAGCACGATTTCCTGTCTGTGATACTCCACCAATTTGATTGTGATTGGTGCTGTAGTCCATTTCCGGAAGCTTCCCTTTCCCAGAACTCCCCTGCTTTTGTGTACCTAATATAGACGTTCGGTTTTTTGTAAAGACCTTGACCCCAGATAGAATTTTAATCTTATTGATCAATTCCTGCTGGATCAACTGATTTTCCCTTGTCATTCCTGCGGACGGCTTAGGAAAAATATCCACTGCTCCTGCATCTAAAAGCTCAAAAATCTGATCAGTATCCTCTTGCTGCACCGAAACACTAATCACCAGAATCGGTCTAGGATAGAGCGCCATAACTTTAGATGTCAACTCCAGACCATTCATGTGGGGCATATGGAGGTCTGTACAAATGACATCTGGTTGAACTTTGGGAATTAAGTTCAAAGCTTCTAAGCCAGTTCTAGCTTCTCCCACCACTTCAATCTGCTCTGATGAATTCAGAATCCTTTTCAGGACTACTATAGCAAGCGGTGAATCTTCAACTAATAAAACTCGAATAGTCATTGATGATTTTTAAATTTAAAATTTAACCTAACCTTCAACCTTCAACCTTCAACCTTCAACCTTAAAGCTTAACTAGTAACATTAAAATTAACTATTAAACAAGTCTTTGTAACGTTTCGATGAGAAACTTTTGATTAAATTTTCCTTTAGTTATATAGGCATTAGCCCCCGCTTCGGCACCTTTTATCTTATGTTCATCAGAAGCCAAAGATGTTACCAGAATTATGGGTAATTCGTTATACTCTTGATGCTTACGAATTCTAGCAGTTAGGGAAAATCCGTCTAGATTGGGCATTTCTACATCAGATATTACGGCATCAAAGTGACGGGTGTTTAATTTGTTATAGCCATCTAATCCATCTACAGCTGTCACTACTTCATACCCAGCCCTTTCTAGTATCCGTTTTTCTTGGGTGCGAACGGTAATCGAGTCATCTACTAGGAGAATTACTGGCGTGCTTTCAACGATTTCCCTTAGTTTGGTTGAGACTGTGGATGTGGTTGGCTGATAGGATTGCAATGATGTGAGCAAATCTGGAGGGTTAAGAATCATGCAAACTTCCCCTGTACCGAGAATAGTTGCTCCACTGACATTACGCACCCGCTTTAATAACTGACTCTGAGGTTTGATCACCACCTCTTGAGTATCCAAAAGGTCATCGATAAACAATCCAAATTGTTCGTCTGCCACCTTAAGCAGGATACATGGTCGCCGATCGCTTTTTTGTTGCTTAAGTGTGGCGATAGAGGTATAACCAATCGAGTTAGACAACTCCAGCAAATCAGCTAGGTTTGCTACAGCAATAGCTTGACCGTCTAAGGCGATGGTTTCTCGACCTTCAATCGTAAATATTTGCTCCCGGGAAACTAGTAAAGTCGTTTCCACAAACTCAATCGGTAGCCCATGGATAATCCCGTGAACATCTACCAGCAGTACATTAGCAGTGGACAAGGTTGTGCGTAGCTGGAGGCGAAAGGTGCATCCAAGACCAGGGGTTGATTCGATCTCGATATTGCCGTTAAGCTGCTCAACCTTGGTGCGTAGGACATCTAAGCCGATTCCTCTGCCAGAAATTTCTGTAATAAATGTCCGGGTTGAAAAGCCAGGAGCTAAGATCAGGTCGTTAATCTGTCTGGGAGTCATTAGTTCCAGTTCTTCGTTTGTGCAGAGTCCACGCTGGACAGCAGTTTGCTTAATTTTATCGATATCTAATCCTCGTCCATCATCTACTACTTCAATAACAATGGTGTTGGTTTTTTGGTAGCCCCTCAACCAAATCGTGGCCGCAGCAGACTTGCCAAGTTTTTCTCGTTCAGTGGGAGTTTCAATGCCATGGTCGATGGCGTTGCGAACTATGTGCATCAAGGGGTCTTTGATTTCTTCCAGGATGCGTTTATCAGCAGTGGTTTCTCCTCCTTCGATGATTAATTCGACCTCTTTTGATTGTTGTCTGGCTAAATCCCTTACCATACGGGGAAATAACTGAAACACAGTGAAGAGGGGGAGAAGCCGGAGGGTGCGAATTTTTTCGTCTAATTCCCCAGCAATGATGTCTAGTCTTGTAGTGTTTTCCTGAGCTATTCTTCTTAGAGAGTTAATCTTTTGTTCTAGGCGTTGTACATACGAATTGGTTCCTATGGATGAAGACTCCAGGTATTGCCCTTGGCAATGAACGACTTTCCACTCTTCCCATAGGGTTGCCACTTCCTCAATTTCAGCCATAGCATGAGCCATGCCAATTTTGGTGACTGTTAGTTCCCCGGTTTGTGTCATTAAGGCATCAAGATAGGGAGTTGGAACCCGAATGGTGTCAATCCGGTAGGGTTCACTAAGATTCGATGAAACCTCTGGAGTTACTATTAAAGGAGTTTTGTTAGGAAGCAATGGTAGAGTCGGTAATAGTGGAGACTCCTCAATAGTTGCTTCAGTTGGTTCACATTGAGCTACTTGAGGGGGTGAGTCATCAGGGGGTGAGTCATGGTCTTGACCTACATCTGGAACTGCTGTGATCAAATGGTCAAGTATCTCGGCGGTATCAACCCCACTGATAGAACCAGTAACTGCTTCGTATACTAAGAGGCGGATGGCATCTATGGCTTGATAAATGCGATCGCTAACCTGTGGGGTTAAAAAGGTCTGTTCACATTTGATGCTGTCGAGAATGTTTTCCACACCATGGGCGAGGGTTTCTACATTCTCTATCCCCGCTATTTTGGAGTCTCCTTTGAGGCTTTGGGCTTCCCACAGCAACTTGTCCAAGGTAGCGTTGTCCTGTGGGTACTTTTCTAAATGCAGTAAACCGACTTCCAGTTTCTCCAAACGTTCTTCGCTACTAATTTTATAAATATCTCGCAAGTCTTCATCTTCTATAACAGTTGGTGCCAGTTGGGAAACATGGCCATTTTGTAGAGCAGCTTCTTGGTCTGGCTGCAATGGCTGTGAAACTGTTGCCATCAAGTAGTTAAGCATCAAGGGTGTATCAACACCACTTGCGGAACCAGTAACTGCTTCATATACCAGCAGACCCATAGCATCTATGACTTGATAAAGGCGATCGCTAACCTGTGGGGTTAAAACTGTTTGTTGACGTTTGATGCTGCCAAGAATGTCTTCTACACCATGAATAAGGGTTTCTACATTCTCTATCCCCGCTATTCTGGAGTCTCCTTTGAGGCTGTGAGCTTCCCGCAGCAACTGTTCCAAAGTAGCGTTGTCCTGTGGGTACTTTTCTAAATGCAGCAAACCAATTTCCAATTTCTGCAAACGTTCTTCGCTGGTAATTTTATAAATATTTCTGAGTTCTTCGTCTTCTATCATGGTTACTCATTTTTTAATTGAAATAGAAAAAAGAATATTACCGATGAATTGTTGTCAAAGGGAACAGGGAACAGGGAACAGGGAACAGGGAACAGGGAACAGGGAGCAGGGAACAGGGAACAGGGAACAGGGAACAGGGAACAGAAAATTTTTTGATTTGTAGAAAATAGTTAACTATTTTTTAGTCATTAAAATAGTTTTTAAATGAAACATTAAGAAATAAATAACTTTTTTAAAAAACACGATCTTCCTTCCTATATTAAACCTTTAAATTATTTTGATTTCAAGGAAATTTGCACCAGTAAAAAAAAATAAGATCGGAAGTAATAACAATCTATTTAAGTAATAATCAAATATTCTTACTGTTTTCTATTCCCGATTCCCGATTCCCGATTCCCGATTCCCGATTCCCGATTCCCGATTCCCGATTCCCGATTCCCGATTCCCGATTCCCTACTTTTACAACAGATAAAGGTTAAACTTGGTACAATATCTGAGTTTAACCTTTACTACACCATGCGCTTGAGTTCCACAGCAGCTTGCTTAAGTTGCTCAGTACCCACTCTACTTTGAGTGATGCCAATAACAGTTTCTTTTGCCCCCTTGTTAACAGTGCTCATTGCTTGGAGGACTTGTTGAATGCCATCGACTTGCTGTTTGAGATTCAGAGAAATTTGTTGATTGTTTAACACCACATTGTTGACCGCATCTGCTACCCCAGTGAAGGCTTGAGCTGTTTTTTGAGCGATTTGCACTCCGGTCTTTACTGTCTTAGTTCCTTCATCCGTAACCATCACCGTTGAATTAATCTCGTTCTGGATTTGAGAAACTAAAACATTAATCTTTTGGGCAGATTGTTTACTCTGGTCTGCTAATTTACGAATCTCTGCAGCAACCACTGCAAAGCCTTTACCATGCTCTCCCGCACGCACCGCTTCTACTGATGCATTCAGTGCCAACATATTGGTTTGGTTAGCCAATTCAGAAACCAGCTCGGAGATGTCACCAATTTGATTGGTTTGCTGGCTCAGACGCATACTCTGTTGAGCGATCGCATCCACTTTCTCTTCCAAAGTAGACATGCCGTGGAGGGTTTCTCCCACCGCTTGGGTACCGTTCTGGGTGAGCTGAAGTGCCTGCTTTGCAGCAATAGCGGCAGCATCGGCTTGCTCAGCGGACTGTCGGCAAGACGCTTCCAGCTCATCCATGGTGATGGTGGTTTGATTCACCGAGGCAGCTTGTTGACCAGCAATGCGTTCTTGCTGTTCGAGGGTAGAAAACATTTCCTGACTAGAGGTGGAGATGCCATTAACCAGTTGCTTAATCAGATTCGCCAGTTGGCGTAACCTGACCATTGCCAGTGGCAGTACTGTGGCTATAGCAACCAAAATAATCAGGGTGGCCAGGATTTTAAAGGAGTTGACAGAGGCAAAAACTTCCCCCTTAGAAACGTGATTGATAACGAATAAGGGTTGCCGCTGCTCGCCATTCGGAACAACTTTATAGTAACTGATCAGCTTATTAGTTCCTTGGTCAATCAGTCCCTGTTCACCCCTGAGAATTTGCTGGGCAATGTGTTTCGGATAATCTTTTTTCAAGTTCTGATCCGTGTTGAGTTCAAAACCCCACTCCTTTTTGGGGTTGGGATGAGAGAGGTAGTAGCCATCTTTATTAACCAGTAATGCCTCTTCTCCCTTGACTGCTAATTCTGTATCTGCAATAAATTTTATGAATTCCTCGGCAAATACATTAGCGATCACAATTCCTCTTTGTACCCCAGCTGAATCAAAAATCGGTGTAGCGTACCGAATCACTGGTTTATAAGGCTGTTTAATCACACCATTTTCCCGATGCAGCTCCACGGGTGACACATAGATACTGCCAGGAGACAACTTAATTGTCTGACTAAAAAATGAACGCTTTGCTTTATTTTTTAGCTGGGTTTTGGGGATAACTATGATTTTAGTGCCATCGGAATCGACTCGCACCATTTCATTGCCTTTCTCGTCCAAATACCTCAGCTCCATATAATAGGGTTTCGCTTGCATCATCACAGCAAAGATGGTCTGCAACCGCTTAACCCAAGTATCGTAAGAAGAGTTATCTTGCTTATCTACTCCACCACCAGCTTTAGCTCGGATTATCCCTTGAATCGGGGGAACTTTGCTCAAAAACAGAACATCATCATTGATAGAATTTAAAAATGCCAGGATATTTCCGGCTTCGTCAGCTACCTCTTCCTCTAGCTCATTTTTAGCTAAGTTTGATAAGGCATCGCTAGAGGAAGAAATACTATACCATCCCACAACAGAGAGGGGAATAACACTACTTAAAAACAGCAGGAGCAGTATTTGATTCTGAAGTTTGCTGAAAAATTTTTGGGTAGATTTGGCAAACATAGCTGGTTACCTACAATTAGAGAATCCACAATAGAAAAGCCATTCCTCTTTAGGGGATGGGATAAGAGGCGAGGAAACTGATTGATTTAGCAATCTGTTGAGGCTACACTCATAGAATTCCCAACAAATATTGCCAAAGTCACAATGTCTGTTGTTTTTTGCCGCTTAAGCAGTCAGCTATAAGCAGTCAAATATAATTAGTCAGCTATAAGCACCTCAAGTAGCACCTCAAGTAGCACCTCAAGTAGCGCATTAGCTGTTCGCGCAGCGTGCGCGTAGCACATTAGCTTACTACTGGATCGGTTTCACGACATGAGTCAGACCACTAAATAAGGTTAGATTCTCACTCATCATTTGTGCTGTATTCTCGCTGTTAAATTGGTGTGCCTCTGTGCCATTTTCTGTGTATCTTGTCTCGCCAGCTTTCACAGCCGCCACATATTTCTGATCTGTAACGTTGTAGACTACATACTTGACCATTTTTCACCGGACCCTGAATTTTATTATTTTCAACGGAGCGACGGTTAAACACTTGTCACTCCACTACAGTTAGCTGTGATACCAAATCCGGCTTAAAAACCCTCTTTATAACAAAGTTTGTATAGCCGCAACTTCGTTCTCGTCTGAGTGCTTAGGCGGGAAATCATGGGCGGATTCGGTGTCAATAGCTACAAATAAGTAGATAACGCTGAATGATGAACAATAGATAATCACTGATGATTCATCATTCTTAATCCATTTTGCATCGGAAGCTGTTACTTGGGCGTAAATTGCTGGGAACTATAGATATGTAACTCCTGAGATTTATCCCTTAACCAGTACAGTTAACCAGTACAAATGATACTAATAAGACTGATTGAAGAATTAGAAAAATTAGGTAAACAGAGAACTATTGGAGAGCTAACTCTAAGCAACCATAGCGTCGTTTGGAAAGTTTACCTTGTCTATGGTCAATTGCTCTATGCCACCGATGGGGTTCATCCTGTGAGGCGCTTTTACAGAGCCTTAAAGTCCCATTGCCCTAACTATGTTGTTGAACTCTACGAGAAGTCGGACTATCAGCCCTGGGAATATCAGCTTCTAGAGCAAGGAATTAACCAAAAGCAACTTAGCCTAATCCAAGCAAAGTTAATGATTCGTTCCATTGTCCAAGAATGTTTTTTTGAACTAAGTGGCTACACAGACTTAAAAAACAACTGGCAACCGAGTCAAGAAAAAACATCGACTCTTGGCATGGGTTTAGCCTTGTCTTCCAGGGAAATCCAAACTGTTCTCGCTCAAGCAAACCAGAATTACCAAGAATGGCAAGCTGCTGATTTTGGTCACCTCAGCCCCAATCTCTCACCAGTTTTGAAACCTGGAACAGATCCTAAATTGCTCCCAGGTTTGAACAAGTATCTCAATGGTAAGTTAACCCTGTGGGATATTGCCTGGGAGCAAAAAACATCGGTGACAGAGGTGACTCGCTCTTTGCTCCCTTTGGTTGAGAAGAGTATGCTGGAATTCCAAAGAATTCCAGATTTAGCACTACCAACTGTCAAAGCGCCAGTCAAAGTCCCTGTCAACCCACCAGTCAAAGCCCCTGTCAATCCACCAGTCAAAGCCCCTGTCAATCCACCAGTCAAAGCCCCTGTCAATCCACCAGTTGTAAGAACGCCACCCCCATCAGAAACTCAACCGACCAAATCCGCCAAGAGACAGCCTTTAATCGCCTGTATTGATGATAGTCCTGTGTTGGCTCACAGTTTAAAAACAATCTTGATACCAGCCGGTTATCAAATGTTGAGTATTGAAGAACCGATGCGAGGTTTCTCCCAACTGATTGAACACAAACCTGATTTAATTTTGCTAGACCTGAATATGCCAAATGCAAATGGCTATAGCGTCTGTAAATTTTTGCGAGAATCCCCAGTTTTCAATAAGACCCCGATTATTATCCTGACAGCTCAGAATACCACAATTGACCGCGCCCGGGCTAGACTAGTCGGTGCAACTGATTTTTTAGGTAAGCCCCCAGATTCCCAAGAATTGCTACGAATAATTCATAAATATCTAATCAAAAGTTTAGAAAAGTCGGGAATCGGGAATCGGGAATCGGGACCTTTGGCTCAGGGAAGATAGAAAAAATTATGTATACCTCATTAGGAGAAAAACAGCTATGCCAATTTCAAATAAATATTGGTACCCACTAATCATTTATAGCACTACCCATTAAGATGTTTGACATTTCTAAACTCCGAAACCTAGTCCTAGCTTATTTTTGACTTCTGACTTTTAACTCTGGTTGACTGACAAAACTTATTGAGGTGCATATTGGTAAGTCAGTACCTTAAACTCTAGGCGATAGAGTCGTTTTTCCTGTTGCTTGCGTGATGCCTTATCTAGCTCTGGGTCGAGGTGGCTGATGAATCGAACTCGACGGATGAGTTGCCAGCCATTTTCATTTGGCAGTTCTGACCCATTTGCAGCCAATACGGAAATAACTGTTGCCTCGTGCGCCAATGAGTGTCAACCCATCGCCGTCTGCCAGTGTCAACAACTTCAACTCCAAGATCCGTAACATAAAGGGTAGCGACTGCCAGCAATATTCCAGAGACGTGATCAGGCACATACAGAACGCAGCTCAGATTTCTGGATATTCCAGCCATTGGACTGGTCATCCAAAAAAGCTTCCTCAATTGTTTTACCGTAAGCCGTATTCCTGAAAAGTCTGTAGAGTAGTCTTCTGATCACTTACAATCCCCCAGAACTCGACCTTGACATTGTTGCGACCAAAGATGATGTGAACCGGGCCGACGCCACTGCTGTTTGTGCAACTTGAACGGGTGTTAGCATAGGGCTTCACCTGGCTTGAAGTGAAAGTCTTGCAACTGAGACCAGCCTTTGCCCTGCCGCCAAATCCAGGCATTTTTCTTGAGGCGAATTCGGATTTGCCTTCCCCATTGGGCTGTTGCCGCTCTCATTAAATCTGCTTAGGGCTTAGCCCCGATCTGCCAGTAAGACAACCTTGACACCAAAAGGCAGCCGCTCAACTGCTTGCTGGAGCATCTCACGGTAATCAACAAATGAGACTGATGCACTTTTATACTCTATCACTCGCGCCTTCCACAGGCAAGGCACGACCTCGATACACTACTGCCAACCTGATCAGGCAATATTCATCCCAGAATAGAGAGGTGTAATGACTTAATATAGATACATTCCTATTTCCAGTCTTCTAAGGCTGCTTGAATTAACGGCTTGTACAACCGATGCACATTAATCGGGGCATTATCCAGCCAACGGCGTACCCGTCTTTGCTTACGCAAGGGCATACTGACCTCGACTTCGCAGGTAGGGAATCCAACGGGTCAGATTCACAACTGGTGTCTGTATCAAAGCCGCCACCATCCACAGGCAAGTCGTCAGATGGCCCTGATGGCTCCTTGGGCAGACTTGACCTAACCAGGTGTTCAAGGCATTGTAAAGTTGGGAGTTTTTTTCACAGCATTTCTAGAGTATGAGTGGTATCAACTCCATTGATTGCTGGCTCCCTTCAACTTTTGTCAATCCCTCTATCCTACTCCTGGCAAACTCTTGGGGCAATTGACTTCTAGTTTTTGTCAGTCAACCAGGTATAAAACCGCGCTTATTGCCGACTAGGTCTGATGGTCGGGGGGATTTATAGAAAATCATTCTATTAAAAACTCAAACTCCCGCCCAATCAGCATTATACTAATTATTTCATAACATTTTTACACAGCAAGTTCGGTAGAGCCGTTTTTTCGTTCACTTTCTCCCAATAATCCCCCGCTGGTAGTGCCTAAACTCTTTTCTTTGAGCTTTTGTGTGAAAGATATCATCAAAACGCTTGCACCATCTCAAGGGAGCATGGAGGCATTGCTGTGGAAACAGTTTCTTTCATGGGATTGGAGGGAAAAGTAACCAACCTACAAAACTTACCCTATATAGCATAGCACTATTTATGCTTTGAATTATCGCTAAAGTCCCACTAGAAGAAAATAGCTGCCCTGATTATGAAAGAAGCGATAAGTTTGATTGCTAGCTATCTGTATAGAAAAAACTTCTAGCAGTTGTCAGTTAAGAAGTTTGAGTTTTTTCTCTACTGCAAAACTCGGTGAGGTGTGTGGAGATTGCGATCGCGCCAAAACAACAAACCCCCAGGTGTTACCTATGGGGGTTTTCAAACTTTAAAATACTAAAGTTGAGCCTAGTTTCTCATCGTTTCTAATATCCACCTTTTTTTTGCCCACCTGTTTACCATTGACATTCAGGTTGATGGTTATTTGCAGTCCTATTGTCGGACATTTGATTAGTACTGAGAGTCTGAAATACTTGCAATTTTTGATTTGGTGTTCCGTTCCACCGTGTTTGTAAGTCATTGTAAGCAGGGTTTGGAACGTAAAATTGACGACATTTAAAAGCCGGTGTATCAAAATTATCACGTGGATCGTTGGTTCGTTGTGATGGTCCGACCACAAGATTTCCTTGCATCCAAGCAAATAATTCAGAAACAGTTTCTTTTGCAGACGATTCGCCTTTGAAGTACCCTTCTACCAGTTCCTCTACATTTTTATATTCCCCGAGATTTGCCTGATTTATACTGTTATAGCTGTTTAGAAAATTAGTTAGCTTTTGTTGGGTATTGTATTCTTGTTGACCAAAATTTTTTAACTCTTGCCAAGGGATCATGTGATGTCTTGTTTGTCCTGTTTGCAGTGAATAAGGATACGTAGCATTCCAAGGATAACTAGGTCGAGCAGCCAATGCTGTTTCTGATAATTGAGACAGAGTAATTAGAATTACCACGGTTAAAACGAGTAGTTTTTTCATTTATGTATCCTCAAAATTTCAAGGTTACGCGATGCGCAGTTTTTCCACAGAATAATCAGGGGGTTTGGGTCTTTCGCTGAAAATATGATTCTCAAAACTCCGTAAATCTCCTGACTTGGAAAAAGTTGCATATGGCGTTTTAAACCTACAGTCTAACACAACCCATATTCCCTCAACACAGCCAACTCCTCCACAGTTAGCTCGGCCTTACTGGCTAGATGACGAAACAAACCTACGACCTCCCAAAGTGATCGCTCCGGCAAACCCCCCAACCAGGGCTATTTCATTCTAATTGAGGAACTGATCTGATATTGAAGCCGTCTATGATAGCGATCTTTAGATGTCTCAACCTGCCATTGTCGCAGCCAAAGCCTACCTACCAGATAGTCGGCGCACTGCTTCGGCAGCGCCATAGTCAAGCCCAATGCCACCGCATTATTCACCCTGGCAGTTGCGGCGGGCAATCGAGGGTTTCTTGCCATTGGGGATTGGTTGAAAGCCTCAATACGATCAATTGGTTGCTTTATTTTCACCTCCCTTTAGGACGCAAACCCGTCCTACAGCAAGATTCGACGGACGTTGCTACGGGTGGAATATCCGATGTATTCTGCCTGTTTATCTCGGTTTTTTGGGGTTCAACCCGGAGACGAAACCTTAGAATAAGGCAGCCTTTATGGTTGGGAGGCTTGGCTGAAAGGGTTAAAACTTTGAGGCGCGACCCATGGCGAATTTAATTACGGGTCAAGCGCGCCTCCATGATTAAGGCTGCCTTATTCTTGCGGTAACTTCTGACCCTGCCAGGATTAACCATTGCCACCGATGGGCAAAGTGCTACGGGGGTCTTATGAAGCGATCAGCGATGACCCACAGGTGGATTATCCCATACGCCATTATGCTGGTTACCGCTTACATTGTGGAACTTCGACTGATTCTGTGTCCCTTGATGGTGGATTCAAAGACGAATGAAATTACCGCCTTACCAGCATTTATCCAACAGATGGCTCTTTTGAATGTGGTGTTTGCCTTTGATGCCATCAGCACCCAAAAAAACGGTAATGGTCATCCTCGAGAGCGGGAACGATTACCAAGGGAGCACTCAAAGGAAACCAATCGAGGTTACTGAGTGCTGTCAAAGCGTTCCTTTCAAGCCCAACAGACCGTTTTGCAGATCAATTTGGGGCATGGTCGGATTGAAAAACGCACCGTCAGTAAAGCGTGATCAACTTGACGGTATACTTGATTTTCCCACGACTGAGCACCCTGATTCGAGTGGAGTGGTGAACGTCGAATCTATCGGGCTTTTCTGATTGAAGTTTCCCACGAAACTCGCGCTCTTTGTTGCCTCATTTATCGATACGGCTGACGCTTTTGCCAAACGGATTCGAGGCTATTGGGGAGTGGAGAACAAAGTGCATTATGTCCGTATCGGTAACTCAAGGGGAAGATGCTTCACGGATTCGTACCCCACCTAGGCGTACAAATTTGGGCACTGGCACGCAACTTTGCCTCTGAATTTAGATCGGGACAATGGTTTTCAAAATATGGCTCAAGCCCAGCGTCGGGCTGGTTAATGCCTTAACACACTCAAAAACCTATTTAGAATGAAATAGCCCTGACAGGTAGACACATGTCAAACAGATATAGTGACCTCTGGAGAAGTCAAAAGTGGAAGCAACTCCGCCGGAACCTTTTCCGCCTACAAAAGAGAGTATATAAAGCGGTTCAAGCTGGCGACCTGAGAAAAGCTAGGTCTCTACAGAAACTGATTCTAAAATCCCGCCCGGCGCAATTGCTGGCTATCAGACAGGTGACCCAATTAAATCAGGGTAAGAAGACAGCCGGTATAGACGGCAAAACAGCCCTCAAATACCGGGAGCGATTTGAGCTACTGGAAATGCTAGTGTCTAGTGCGGAAAATTGGACGCACCAAGGACTCAG
The DNA here is from genome assembly GCF_010692305.1 of Moorena sp. SIO4G3. Classification (NCBI taxonomy): domain Bacteria; kingdom Bacillati; phylum Cyanobacteriota; class Cyanophyceae; order Coleofasciculales; family Coleofasciculaceae; genus Moorena; species Moorena sp. SIO4G3. The sequence continues at coordinate 55,265 of NZ_JAAHIG010000011.1, forward strand.
AGAAATCCCAATTCCTAAGAAAAACGGAGGCACGAGAATACTGAAAGTATCTACAATCGCCAACAGAGCATGGCAATGTCTAGTAAAATTTGCCCTTGAACCCGCGCACGAAGCGACCTTCCAAATTGTTCAATCGCTTCGTAGAACCAATCAGCGTATAAACCTCTGTCTGTAGTGACAATCACCAACCAGTCGGTTCGCGTAGCGTGGCCGAAAGGCCAAGGAACATCCTCTTGAAGAGAATCTAAGAGTTTGAGCCAGTAGGGTTTCCAACTGCCTTTTTCGTTTGCTCTCACTATTTTCCCTCGCTACAGGAATTCCACAACCTCGATCAACCACACTAATAACTAATAAAGTAAAACGCGCTACCAATGTGGAAGCATCCGCAGCTAAGACTAAACTTTTTTCCTCTGATGAGCACCAACTTAATATAAGCGCGTAACAACGGGACAAAGCTATGTTCGACCTGGATTTCTCTACGCTTTCTTCCGTTTTTATCGACTTTACTATTATACCACTGCCTTAATCTTTCTCGAATTGTGTTCTCTGGTTGCTCTAGAATTTCCCCCAAAAACACAACCGCAGTAGATAAACCACTGCGGATGAGTCATCGCAATAGCAAAGCTCCACATTCCTAATACTACTGCTTGTTGTTTGCTTAAATGAGGCATTTTTTTGATGACCACCCTTAACCATTGTTGATAAGTAATTGGACGATTTTTGTTCACTGTGATTGGTGTCACGCGGGTTTAATGTACAATAGTTATTTTACTGTTATGGAACACATTTGATAAATTCCTTGTTTCTGACTACTATTTAATGTCATTTGCTCCGCGCCGGGCGCGGGTACGTCATGGTGGCACCAGTACAAAAAAACGCGGGTAACGTTCGTGTAGAAAAGAAATTTCAGTACTCCAACAGTCGCTCTGTGTGACTATCCCCGAAGTTCTTTTGTCAATAGTTACCTACCAAAACCAATTTCTTGTGTCTCAGCCATCGCCCCGTCAGGGGATAGCCATCAAGCAGAAGTAGTCACTTAATGATTTTTATTGAATACTCAAATCCTTCCTGGGGTTTGGGTTTCAAAATGTATTTCTGTTGAGTAATACCTAGGCGAATGCCGAAATCTAAAAAACATACCCTTGAAAGGCTTCAGAGTAGGAGTAACTAAGTTGAGTGTAGCTGATAAGTATGATCAAGCTTATATGTTGGATTACAAGAGGTCTAATGATTAATAACTAACCCACCATTCAGTAAAATTTGTTGCAAATTCAGAATACTCATTATTTTTTCCTGATAGGGAGCTACTCCCTGAATGTATTCATATTGACCTGAATTGATCCCAGTTGGCACTGCTTTTATTTCCTGTGGATTCAGGAAAATTACATCACATACCTCTTCCATGGTTATACCAGCAACGATATCCTCAAGCTTTACAACCATTGCTTGAGAACTATCAATTCTCTCCATCAGCGGTAGATTTAATACTCCGCGAATATCAACTAACGTAAGAATCTCCCCTCGTAGGTTCATATTCCCAATGATATGGGCTGGACAGCAGGGAATAGGAGTGACTTTGCAAATAGGGGTAAACTCCCTCACCATTTTTAAATCAATGCCAAATAATTCACCATGTAAAATAATTATCGCTAGGGGAATTAAATCCTTTACATCTTGACTGTCTTCCGACTGCCTTAGCTGATCAGCTCGTTTACGAAAAACGTCTCGTTCTGACCGAGTAGCATTTGGGCAAAATACAGGCTTTTGGACTAATAACAATTCAGATTCATGGTGATTATTATCCTGAATTTCTTTTTCCAGGGAGTCTTCAACGGAGGCAAGCTTTTGTGTCTCTACATACTGGAGTAAACTCTCTGGATTACTCAGAATTAAAATATCTTCTCCACTCCTGGCAATACCAGCGATGAATTTTTTTTCCTCAATTCTTGCCCAGTCTCGACCATGATAAAGTTCAGTGCTAATTTCCGACGGGGATATATGTCTTACTTCATAGACTTCATTAACAATGATGCCTACTCGTACCTTTTCCGATTTTAAAACTACTACACTATCTGTTAAGCGATAGCCTGGTGATTGATAATTAAAGCTGAGATTAAGATCCATGACTGGCAAAATCTCTCCCCGGAGATTAATCACACCAACGAGATCAGGATCTGCTTCTGGAATCGGTGTCAACTCTGGCAGAAAAAAAATCTCTTCTACGTAAACAGTGCTGACGCCATAAAGGCAGTTATTTAAGCTAAAGGTTAGATAGTGACACTCTTTCATTTTCTGGCTCTATTGACTAAATATTAAATATCAATGATCAATTTAAAATAAACTAATTTACCGGATTCATTGTATATAGCAATCCCTCTAGTAATTGTGATAATTATTGTTTCCTGTTCCCGGTTCTCTGTTCCCTGTTCCCTGTTCCCTGCTCCCTGCTCCCTTTGCTATAGTTAATAATCGTTTAATTCTGTTTCCATTTTGATTATTAGTTCAGCAGCCGTCAGATTATCATAGTCTTTTATTATAGTTTTGGGAGATAATTGCTTGAGGATATTAATAACTGCTTGCTTCATTTTTCTGGTTTGTTTTTGATTTCTTTCCTTCTGATAAATATGGCTCAGATATAAGTAAGGCTTAATAGAAGAGGGTTCAAGATAAATAATTTTTTTAAAAATCCGTTTGGCTTCTACTAGATTTCCTTGCTCTTCAGCAATTTGTGCTAACAAGTAATAGGTATTAACAGAAAGGTAATCTATATCTAAAGCTTTTTTACAATAGTTAATTGCTTCTTCATATTTACCGATATTGGCGTGAATTTGAGCCATCAGGTAATAAGCCTGAAAATTATTAGGATGTATTTTTAGCAAGTTTTTTAATTGTTTAATGGCTAAATCATAAGCCTCTTTTTGTAAAAGTATTTCTACTTCTATGATCACCTCCTGAGCAGTTTTTTGTAACTTTGTATTTTCTTGAGACTTGATTAGGTTGATAGGGGTATCATCAACCGACCATATATCTCTTGCAACATTAGTTTTTTGTGTATTACTAAATTCTGCTGTTATCGGTTGCCGTTCCGAAGGTGGTGACTTCTGCAAGACCTCTAATGATAAGTTTTTTACTTGAGGAGACTTTTCCTCACTGCTGAGGGATACCAGAGGAGGTGTTTTAAGGATTAAATTATCGGCTCTACGTTGATAGACTAGGGATTCTGGAAATACTTTTGTCTGAAACTTGCTTAAATTATGACCATATAGTTCAGCATGACCTGTGAGGAGATATCCTAAGGGTTTGAGGGTATCATAAAATTTCTCTAAAACTTTGGCTTTAGCTGAATCTTCAAAGTAAATGAAAACATTACGGCAAATAAGTAAATCAAGGTCTTTTAGATCATAGTTTTGCTTATTAAATGAATCTTTGACTAAATTAACCGTTTTAAACGTGACCATTTTTTTGATACGATTATCGATGTGATAGGAATTGTTAATGATCCGAAAATAGTCACGCTTTATGTCTGGATGGATATTTCTAAATGACCAAGAACTGTAAATTCCTTTTTTTGCAGTTTCTAGGGCATAGTTATTAATGTCTATCCCAAAAATTTTAACCTTCCATTTTTCTAAGTCAGGAATAATTTTATGGAGTAGAATGGCCAGAGAATAAGGTTCTTCTCCAGTTGAACATCCTGCACTACAAATCCGAATTATTTTATGGTTATTTTGCTGTTCAATTATTTCTGGTATAATGTCATATTTTAACGTTTTAAACTGGCCTTTGTCTCGCCAAAAATACGTTTCAGTATTAGTAATTAATATAACCAGCTTTTGCCATTCTTGATTACTTTCTATAGTGGGAGATCTTAAGAGTTGATAGTAACTTTCTGGGGAACCAAATTTGAGAAATTTCATTCTCACAAGGATGGTTTCAATTAAATTGTCTTGGTCTGCTTCTTTAATAACTAATCCTGTCTGCTTGGCAATTAATCGAAGAAAAGCTTGTTTTAACTCAACACTTAACGATTCTGTGTTTGACACGTTAATCCTGATTGACTGACAAATCCAATGTGGTTACAGTTATATAGTTCCCAGTCAATTTGCCCAAGTAACACTAATTTAACAACCTATTGCTACCTATTAATTGAAGTCCTTATGTTCGGTTGTTCGCCTTTGGCGAACAACCTGCTAACCTTCAACCTGCTAACCTTGGCCAATAGGCCACGCTACGCGAACAACCTGCTAACCTGGTAACCTGCTAACCTGGTAACCTGCTAACCTTGGCCAATAGGCCACGCTACGCGAACAACCTGCTAACCTGGTAACCTGCTAACCTTGGCCAATAGGCCACGCTACGCGAACAACCTGCTAACCTTCAACCTCTAACCTTAAACCTGTTAACCTTAAACCTGCTAACCTGATCGAGTGATTATGTCAATCCTGGTAAGTCCAAATTTGCCACGACTTTTGCAATGGCATCCCGACTGGCTTCGGCACCAAACCCCCAAGCCAGGAGGACTCCATAGTCACCCCAGAGGTTAGCGCCAAAGGTGGATTTATAGGTGTATAGCTCAATGAAGCCACTACCAGCAAGCAGGACGATTGCGATCGCATAACTGATTGCAGAGAAAATCCAAAGGCGAATTTTTGCTAGTCTTGGCTCTTGGATAACTATCCGTGGTGTATCGATCCCTGGTGCTCTCTGCAATAAATCAGGTTGGCTGATCAGGAAGCCTAACTTAGTGGAGTTAGGTGGTATTTGTTTGACTAGTAGAGTGATCGCTTTTTCGATTTGACCATTCAACTCCTGAGCAGCTTTTTTATCGGTAGGTTCGAGATTATTCAACTTATTGCGCAAATTCTTTTCCTGACGTTGCCAAGTCTGTAACTCTTGTGTTGATATTGTGGTTTCCACCAGCAGGTTGTCCAAGTCGCTGAGTTTAGCATCCAGTTGCAGGTATTGATTAATCTGTTTTGCCAACTCATCTAACTGCTCATACAAGTCTTGAGGATTTTGCTCAGGTGCCTCTCGGATTGCCTGTTGCAAATTACGGCGTACTGACTGTAGATAACGGGGGTCAAGATCCGGAGTGCTGGGTATTTTTTCTTCCAGGGTCTGAGCATAATTCAGGAGTGCTAGCCAGTCCTCACGACCTTTGCGCCATTTCAGCCACACTGACTCGGCTTGGGTAATTGCCTGATTACCATCGTTCCAACGTTCCCCCTGCAAAGCCATCTCGACATCTAGCAGATGGCCTTCAATTCGGGTCTTGAAGGGATTTGGTATAGAGTCGAATTGATCGGCTAGTGATGTATTAGCTAACTGGGGGTCACTGCGTAGTTGGGTACGCAATTGACCAACCCGCACCAGAATTTTGTCCCGTAGTTTCCCTCGGCTACGGTAGCCGGACACAGCTATGCTCAATATAACCCCAATGGATATGATTACCAGAGGTATGGGGAAGGGGTCTTTAATTCGGACTGTTAATGGTACGCTTAGTTCAGTTTCTGAGAACTTAATCAGTAATTCACCACTAAATTCTCCACTTTTGGGGGCATTGTTTAATTGAAACTCGATCGGGAGAGATAGGATACTATTGTCCTCAATCTCCTCGACTGATAAAGTAGGCTGAATCAAGTTGGCGGGGAAAATTTCTTGGCCATCCTGAGTATTCAGGTCTAGGGAGATTATTTGTAAATCCTTAACGGCGTTAGTCGTGCGCAAGAGTAAGCTGCGGGTGGTACTAGAACCCCTGGTACCTGCCACAGTCATACTTTTAGGGGTGATCGTGAGATCAGCTTGGGCAAGGGCTGGTGGGGCCGATAGGAGTATTAAAATTGGGATTATTAAAGCAATTAGAGCCCGTTTAGCCCATTTTAGGTGTTTAATCATACCTGTATTAGTCAAGTGTGACCTCCGATTGTTGATCTGGTACTAAAGCTTAATTTGACATCTCCGCGCTTTAAAAAACGGGGATTCTACAAGGTTGTTACGTGGCGGGTTGAAACCGTGCCACTATCGGCTTTCGCCGACGCTTTCGGCTTTCGCCGACGCTACGCGAACGCGAACACTTCTTGTGCGATATGATTTACTCAGTGAGGTGAACAGATCATATCGCTTTGGGAGTGCCAAAGCTCCCCTACCCACCTTGGTCAGGTTTAGACCTAACTGTGTGGCTACTTTTCGGGCTATGTTTGCAGCGCCGTTACAGTCTGCATTGATCAGCCATCCTTCAGAAGTTTTATACAGTCCACGCTTAACCCGTTTGCCCGACGGTATCCATCCTTTGGGTTTTTCACCATGTTTTGGGAGGCTGTCGTCGTCAAGGTAAGACGCTTTACTCGTGTACGCTTCCTCGGTAATTGTTAATTTAATCCCGTACTCATAGCAAAGTTGTTTTAACCGTTCGATCAATCTTCCGGTGGGGATAACTGCGAAGTTCTGATTACCACGCTTGCCCATATTGGAACGATTCTTCTGCCCTTCGTTCCAACCAATTACCAGATTCCCAATGCAATCATTCAAACAGCGATTAATAATCAACCTAGCTGCTTTATTGATCGCATCTCTGATTTGGTTGTTGCGTTTCCGTTGTACCCGGTCAAGGTTAGAATCCCAGTAAAACTCTGGCTTGCCCTGTTTGTACTTGGCTACCAGACGACAATAACCTTGGTTCATTGACTTAAGCTTACGACCATCAATAATCAAGCTTTTCCCACAGGTTGAAACTCCAGTCAACCAGTTGGTTCCACCGTGATCAAAGCTCCAGGCTTGAGTGTAGTCAAGGTTTGGGTTGCTAGCAATCGCTTCTTTCCCGTTGTCGATCACCCAATCAATCCATAGCTCTCCTAAATACGGGCGAACAGTAACCTCTTTCACCCAGTCGGGATCTATAAAATCTGGTGGTTCTAATGCGATTTCAGTTATTAAATGAGGCTTAGTTTCTTTGCTTATTGACGGATAAAACAAGCCTTTTTTGTAGTTGAGTGCTTGTCGGGGAAAAGTTACAGCAGCCAATCCCCCTTTTTTTCTGTACCTAAGCAGTCTTGGTCTGTCAACTTTGCCCTTGTAATAAAGACTTACTAATTGGTTGTAACTGGCAATGGACTCACCTACTGTCTTTAGGGTCTGTTGAGCCGACTGGGCAGCCATTGCTTTGTAATGGGGAGTTAACTTTAAAGTTTTATCTAGTTCTGGGTACTTTGTACTGCACTTATAGGTCTTCCCGCCATACCTAAGCTCATCATCCTTCCAGTAAGTAGTGAATGATTCTTCTTGCTGTTCAAGCCAACTGTAGTGTTTTTGTTTGGTGTAATAAATTGCACAATTAATCAAGCTATTTGCTTGCTCACACTGAAAGACCCAAAAAGCTTTATCTTCATCAGTAAATGACGCTTTAACTGGAATTGTTCTATACAACTTTCTATCACCTCCTATCCTTTATTATAGACACGGCGGGTTAAAACCCGTCGTGTCCGTTTCATCCCCTCCTTAAAAGAGAGGGGTTCTCACGTTCCCGGATATTTGGATAGACCCAGCATTGAGAGGAAAATTGGTCATGGTAGGTGACAATAGGCATGCTAGCAATAGGCAATAGGTAGGCAATAGGCAATAGGTAGGCAATAGGCATGCTAGCAATAGGCAATAGGTAGGCAATAGGCATGCTAGCAATAGGCAATAGGGGATTTGAGGAATGATTAATCAATTATATAGCGTTTATCCTCATGATGCCCTAGATTCAATACCTTGTAAGCCTTGTGCAGAAACACTTTGACCACGCTACCTCCCGACTCCCGACTCCCTCGGTGCGCTTTCCGTAGGCGAATTAAATTCGCCACGGGTCGCACCGCTCCCGACTCCCGACTCCCTAAAACCCAAAACGAAAGTCCCTCATCCGATTCATAACTGCTACAATAGTAAGGTTGTGTTCTGCGATATTGGAATTGATTGAGCGCTACACCCTACCCGAGATGGGGGAATTGTGGACAGACACCTACAAGCTCAAAACCTGGCTTCAGGTGGAAATAGCTGTTTGTGAAGCACAAGCGGAACTGGGTAAGATTCCTGGTGAAGCAGTAGAGGAAATTAAGGCAAAGGCGAATTTTGACCTCAAGCGGGTGCAAGAGATTGAGCAAGAAGTCCGCCATGACATGATTGCCTTTCTGACTAATGTGAATGAGTATGTAGGGGATGTGGGACGCTACATTCACTTAGGCTTGACTAGTTCGGATGTTTTAGACACTGCCTTGGCACTGCAACTGGTTGCTAGTCTAAATATTATCCTCGAACATATCGAGAAGCTTGCTCAAGCAATTCGCTACCAGGCACAACAACATCGCTACACGGTGATGATTGGTCGTTCTCATGGAATTCATGCTGAACCAATTACTTTTGGTTTTAAGCTGGCCGGTTGGTTAGCAGAAGTTTGCCGCCATCGCGATCGCTTAGTGGCTCTGCGTGAAAACATATCTGTGGGCAAGATTTCTGGTGCTGTGGGAACCTATGCGAATATTGACCCTCAAGTGGAAGCGATCGCATGTCGAAACCTGTCACTGCAACCTGATACTGCTTCAACCCAAATTATTTCTCGCGATCGCCATGGTGAGTTTGTCCAGCAGTTAGCTCTGTTAGGGGCAACCATTGAACGGTTTGCTGTCGAAATTCGCAATCTCCAAAAAACCGATGTCCTAGAAGTAGAAGAATTCTTTTCTAAAGGACAGAAAGGTTCTTCTGCTATGCCACACAAACGTAATCCAATTCGTTCTGAACGGCTAAGCGGGATGGCACGAATCCTGCGGGGTCATGCGGTAGCTGCTTTAGAAAATGTTGCCCTATGGCATGAGCGGGATATTTCTCATTCTTCTGTAGAACGAGTCATTCTGCCAGATGTGTGTATTTTAACTCACTTCATGTTAGTGGAAATCACAGATTTAGTGAAACACTTGTTGGTTTATCCAGAAAACATGAAGCGGAATATGAATGTTTATGGCGGTGTAGTCTTTAGCCAAAAGGTGTTGTTAGCCTTAGTAGAAAAGGGCATGAATCGGGAAGATGCCTACAGTATTGTTCAGTCTTGTGCCCATCAAGCCTGGAATCAACCTGAGGGAGACTTCTACAATTTGATTACTAAGGATCCTGATGTTACGAGTAAGCTAACCCCTTCTGAAATAGAGGAATGTTTTAATCCCGAGCAGCATTTGCAACATTTGGACGAGGTTTATCAACGGTTGGGAATCTAGCTGTTATTTATAGCAGTTCTCAGAGGTTGTCTGAGAAGTCTCATTTGCTACATTCAAGCCCCCTAAATCCCCCGAGCGAGCAATCCCTCGCTCGGGGGACTTTTAGCAATAAATGGATTCTTGTTCCCCCCAGAATTGGGGGGCTAGGGGGGCAAAACCATACCCAGAATCAGCAACGCCATATAGTTAGTCTTTGCCCTGAATAGGAGTAGAGTGGGCATCCTGCCCGCCCGGAAATATATTGAAACTGGCAAGATGCCAGTTCCACTCCCGATTCCCGATTCCCGATTCCCGATTCCCGATTCCCGATTCTAAATTCTTAATTCTTAATTCTTAATTCTTAATTACCAAAAAAAATAGCCGTAGAAATACTATCCACGGCTATTTCAATCACATATGTCAGAAATTTCCGAAACCCAAGGCCGGGGGGAAACCCCCCCAGAATTTTAAGGTGTTATGGCAACAACCAATACTTGGTCATAGTAGTAATTACTTCTCCTGGAATCTCAGTCGGTTCTAGAGGAGTCCACTCAGCTATTTCTGCATAACCTAGGGAATACAGCATATGCATACTATTGATTACTGATTCACGAGGTCCTTTGAGAGTGTGCTGAGTGGGTTTTTTCTTGAAATTGCGAGTAAATTTGTCTGACATTGTGAAAAAGTTCAACTTGGTTTATATATATAATAATAATGATTATATTTTTGTTTGTCAAGGGTTTTTAAAAGTTTTTTTTGGGGTTTTAGAGTTCGTTAAAGAAAGTTATTGCATAGAATTAATCAATCAGATATTATAGTTTATTTAATTTCTAATATTTTCAAATAAAATGTTAAAAATATTAACTATATCTCGATTATTTATTAGTTATAAATGTGTTATTATTGAATAATAATACCCAACAATAGCAATCATTTTATATGGGTTTTATACCCCGATATACCGTTAATGATTGTCGGGGTTTACTGGGAATTTCAAGAGTTAGTTAAGTGGCTAATATTTCCGACATACCTTCCCATGGATTTATTGAAGATGATTTGGGATAGGTTCGAGTGGTCGAATTTGTGGCTCTTAACCCTCTTTTCAATTAGTTAACCAGAATTGACTTAGTTGTCTTTTATATGTAATGACTTACGATAGTACTCTAAAATATCTTGTTGAACAATATCCCCAAGCCTTTACTCGTTGGTTGTTTAACCAAGAATCAGCAGAGGATATCGAAATTCTAAACACCGAATTAAGCACAGAACCAATTCGGGCAGATGCCTTGTTTTTTGTGCGAGTTGCTGATGCTATTTTGCATTTGGAATTTCAAACTCTACCCCAATCTGAACCTCCCTTACCCCTGCGGATGCTGGATTATTGGGTCAGGTTATATCGGCAGTATCGTTGTGATATTGAACAGGTAATAATTTTTCTGAAACCAACCCGATTAGCCGGAGTATTTGTAAATCAATTTACCGAGAGGAACCTATCCTTCCGCTACCGGGTGATTCGGATTTGGGAATGTGATCCACAACCATTACTTACCACCCCAGGGTTACTACCCTTGGCAGTATTAGCACAAGCGGAAGTGCCAGAAAACCTGCTATCCCAGGTAGCAGCCAAAATCGATATGATTGAAGATAGACAACAGCAGCGTAACCTATCTGCTTGCGTGCAACTGTTGGCTGGGGTGAAATTTGATGAGCAGTTAATTCAAGCCTATTTTAGGGAGGATATGATGCAAGAGTCAGTAGTTTATCAACGAATTATTCGCCAAGGATTAGAGCAAGGATTAGAACAGGGATTAGAACAAGGATTAGAACAAGGATTAGAACGGGGATTAGAACAAGGCAAGCGCAATGAGCTTAATTTAATTAAGCGTCTACTTAACCGTCGCCTAGGTGAAATAAATCCCCAATTACAAAATCAAATTGAGCAGTTATCCTTTGACCAGTTGGAGGATTTAGGAGAAGCGTTGTTAGATTTTGAAACCGAAGTGGATTTGACCAATTGGTTGAATCAGTTATAGCGCTACGGGCAAGGGCAAGAGGCAAGCTAGCATGCCTCTTACCTACTCCCTGCTCCCTGCTCCCTGCTCCCTATTGCCTATTGCCATGTGATCAAATAGTAGTCCTTAATAACAAACCGGTACTAGTTACTGAGAAACGAGTACTGGTATGTGAGAAACGGGTACTAGTTAACCAGAAACGGGTACCCGTTTGTTATACAAAATTACTAGTTAAGGCAAAGGAGTACTAGTTTATGAAAAATTAGTACTTCTTTGTTATACAATAGTACATGTTTAACATACAACAGTACTAGTTTTCGGTTAATGGGTACTCGTGTCTTAGATGTTATTACAGTACTACCCACTTCAGACTTCAGACTTCTAACTTCAGACTTCCCTGCTTCCTGCTCCCTACATGTATTCCTTAAAATCTTCTAAGGGTTCATCACAATCATCAGGCAAAGGTAGAACAAAGGTTCCTTTTAAGATACCTGAACGGCGCTTCTTAACACCATGCTCCTGTGGGGAAACATCTTGGGAGTAGTTTTCCATTAGATACTTGGCATAATGCAGCAGTTCTTGTTTTAGAACTGTTTGTAAAATTTATGTGTCAATAGTCATGGGTTTTACTAGTTTACTTTTTGTCCAATAATTTTGATTATAATTTATAAAGAATTATAGCATTTTTATTTTATTTGTGAATACAGCCTGGATCGAAACAGGGAGCAGGGAGCAGTGTCAAGATATCGGAGTCGTGTTTGGTGTTACGATAAATTAAGATTGCTTGTCATAATTTATTGATAAATGCTATAAGTTACTAACTCTTGCCTCTTGCCTCTTGCCTCTCCCTAAGAGAGAGATGGTAGCAGACAATCCTGGCAGTTGCGGAAGATTGGTGAATCTAGGGCGATTTAGAGTAGTTTAATTTTTCAATGAATAGTGTAGAGCGGTTGTTGATTTTTTTATATAGTGGAGGGGTTGATGGCAATCGCTGACAATATATCTGATGTCCAACTTGACTTTCTATCACAGGTACTGGAAGCAACCGCAGACAGTAATGGTGACGCCCAGGTAGTTTACCCATTACTGGAAGAAAATATAGATAAACTGGATGATAGATTAGCAGAACTATTGCGGGTTTTAGCAACAACTATCCTGGCGGAAGCGGAAGCATATGAAGCGGAATACTTAGCAGTAGATATTGTTAACTTTAGCCATCTAATTCAGCAATTCCCTTTGGGTGACAAAGCCAGCAATATAGAAATTGCCATCACTGGCTCTGAAGTCGCCCTAAGTGTTTTCACCCGTGAAGCATTTCCTGAAAATTGGGCAATTACACAAAATAATCTCGGTATAGCTTACATTTACCGAATCGAAGGTGAGAAAGCACAAAACCTCGAAAATGCCATCGCTTGCTTCCAATTGGCTTTAGAAGTAAGCACCCGTGAGAGGTTTCCTTTTGATTGGGCAACGAATCAAAACAATCTCGGTAATGCTTACCGTAACAGAATCGAAGGAGAGAAAGCACAAAACATAGAAGATGCGATCGCTTGCTTCCAATTGGCTTTAGAAGTACGCACCCGTGAGGCGTTTCCTATTGATTGGGCAATGACTCAAAACAATCTCGGTATAGCTTACTTATACAGAATCGAAGGTGAGAAAGCACAAAACATAGAAGATGCGATCGCTTGCTTGCAATTGGCTTTAGAAGTACGCACCCGTGAGAGGTTTCCTATTGATTGGGCAAGGACACAAATTAATCTCGGTAGTGCTTACTCTGACAGAATCGAAGGTGAGAAAGCACAAAACCTAGAAGTTGCCATCGCTTGCTTGCAATTGGCTTTAGAAGTACGCACCCGTGAGAGGTTTCCTATTGATTGGGCAACGAATCAAAACAATCTCGGTAATGCTTACTTAGAGAGAATCACAGGTGAGAAAGCACAAAACCTAGAAGATGCCATCGCTTGCTTGCAATTGGCTTTAGAAGTACGCACCCGTGAGGCGTTTCCTATTGATTGGGCAATGACTCAAAACAATCTCGGTAGTACTTACCGTGAAAGAATCACAGGTCAGAAAGCACAAAACCTAGAAGATGCCATCGCTTGCTTCCAATTGGCTTTAGAAGTACGCACCCGTGAGAGGTTTCCTATTGATTGGGCAACGACTCAAAACAATCTCGGTATTGCTTACTCTGACAGAATCGAAGGTGAGAAAGCACAAAACCTCGAAAATGCCATCGCTTGCTTCCAATTGGCTTTAGAAGTACGCACCCGTGAGAGGTTTCCTTTTGATTGGGCAACGACTCAAAACAATCTCGGTAATGCTTACCTTAACAGAATCGAAGGTGAGAAAGCACAAAACCTAGAAGATGCCATCGCTTGCTTCCAATTGGCTTTAGAAGTAAGCACCCGTGAGGCGTTTCCTATTGATTGGGCAACGACTCAAAACAATCTCGGTAATGCTTACTTAGAGAGAATCACAGGTGAGAAAGCACAAAACCTAGAAGATGCGATCGCTTGCTACCAATTGGCTTTAGAAGTACGCACCCGTGAGAGCTTTCCTATTGATTGGGCAACGACTCAAAACAATCTCGGTAATGCTTACCTTAACAGAATCGAAGGTGAGAAAGCACAAAACCTAGAAGATGCCATCGCTTGCTACCAATTGGCTTTAGAAGTACGCACCCGTGAGGCGTTTCCTATTGATTGGGCAATGACTCAAAACAATCTCGGTATTGCTTACCGTAACAGAATCGAAGGTGAGAAAGCACAAAACCTAGAAGATGCCATCGCTTGCTACCAATTGGCTTTAGAAGTACGCACCCGTGAGGCGTTTCCTTTTGATTGGGCAATGACTCAAAACAATCTCGGTCTTGCTTACTCTGACAGAATCGAAGGTCAGAAAGCACAAAACCTAGAAGATGCCATCGCTTGCTACCAATTGGCTTTAGAAGTACGCACCCGTGAGAGGTTTCCTATTGATTGGGCAACGACTCAAAACAATCTCGGTATTGCTTACCGTAACAGAATCACAGGTCAGAAAGCACAAAACCTAGAAGATGCCATCGCTTGCTTCCAATTGGCTTTAGAAGTACGCACCCGTGAAGCTTTTCCCCGAGACTATCTAGAGACTAAATATAACCTTGGTTTGGCTTACCAAGATGCTCAAAATTTCCGGGAAGCTTACAAAGCTTTTGATGCTGCCATTAAAACCGTAGAATTCCTGCGAGATGAAATTATTTCTGGTTCTGGAGTAGAAGAATACAAGACTAAACTAGCTGAAAAGTACAACCGAAGCTATCGAGGCATGGTGGAAGTCTGTTTAGAGTTAAATAAGATCACCGAAGCCATTGAATATGTTGAACGGAGCAAAACCGGCAATTTAGTTGAAGAGATTCTCCGCCGTGACCTGAAAACTATCTTTCTCCCAGATGTTGCTACTAAACTAGAAGAATACAGGGATAAAATAGCAGCAGGTCAGGAGCAAATCCAACAGGGCAAAGCTGACAATCCAAAAGCCCTAGCACAACGTCTTAAAGAATTGCGACAGCACCGCAATTATTTACAAGACCAATATTTACCTATTGGTTCTAGCTTTAAGTTTGAGCAATTTAAGAACAATTTAGATGACCACACTGCTATTGTAGAGTTTTACATTACATGGTATAAGCTGTTCACCTTCATCTTTATCCAGCAAACTCAACAGCCAATAATTTTGCAATCTGAGCCACAAGACTTTCAAAAATTGCTAACTTGTAAAAATAATTATTTACGAGATTACAAAGCTTCTAGAATCAATAAATATAAGTGGCAAAAGAACTTGAGTAACCGCCTAGATGAGCTAGCTGATATTCTATCCATTGATGACATCATTAAGCAGATTCCTGAAACGTGCGATCGCTTAATTTTAATCCCCCATCAGTATTTACATTTGTTACCCCTTCATGCTTTACCTATCAACAGTCAGCAGGGAGAAGGTAAATCTGAAATTCTGATGGATCGCTTTCCAGCAGGGGTAAGTTATGCTCCTAGCTGTCAGCTACTTCAACTTGCTAAAACCAGAGAACGCCGGGACTTTACCCACCTGTTTGCGGTTCAAAACCCTACTGATGATTTGGATTACACTAACCTAGAAGTGGAAGTGATTAAATCATTTTTCCAGGCTGCTGAAGTCTTAGCCAGTCAAGACGCAAAGGAAGCTGCTGTCAAAGTGAATCAGAACTTGACAACAGCCCACTGTTGCCACTTTTCCTGTCATGGCTATTTCAACCCAGAATCACCTGTAGAATCAGCACTCCTTTTAGCGGAAGTTAAAACAAAACAGATAGTCCAAGACAAAACTACAGAAGATGGATTTCTGACTTTAGGGGAAATCTTTGGCCTCAAATTAGAACAATGTCGCCTTGTCACTCTTTCGGCTTGTGAAACAGGATTAATCGACTTCAAGAATAGCAGCGATGAATACATTGGTTTACCCAGTGCTTTCCTAGTTGCGGGTAGTCCAGCGGTGGTTTGTAGCCTGTGGACAGTAGACGATTTATCCACAGCGTTGTTGATGATTAAATTTTATGATAATCTGCTAAACTACCAGATGTCCTTAGCAGTTGCCCTTAATAAAGCGCAACTCTGGCTGCGGGATGTGACTAAGGAAAATTTATTGCTCTGGATTAAGAGGTTATCTATAAAGGGTTATCAAAAGCTGTTTTTGAGTGCTCCGCTTTTGAAGAATGATGATTTTCGGGATCTAAGCCTCAGCGAGGAGCCTTTTGAAGAACCCTATCTAAGCCCCAGCGATAAGCCTTTTGAAGAACCCTACCATTGGGCAGCATTTTGTGCAATTGGTCAATAGGAGTTAAGACTATGAACACTGAGATTCAAGCAATAGGAAATTTCATCAAGCTAATCAACACGCAACCAGATCTTTTTTCTGAACAGGATCGCAATGAACTGGAAGCGATAATTACTCCCCTATCTAATCATGATGTGGAGGGATTAGCAGATGAGATTGATAACTGGTGTACATCTGATCCAGTTATTGACGATGCTCTAGATGTTCTACTTGCTAGCCAAGCAATCGGTGAACTCGGACCTGGAGGCACTTTCCCCACTGATAAAACTAAAGCCGAAGACGAAAAAAACCTAGGGGAAACCTTGATGAATGCCCTCCGCAAGAGTTCTACTGAAGACACCCAAAAACCCAACACTCCCAAAGGCTGATGCCTGATTCTGCCTTGCCCATCAAAAACCCCAGCGTCACCCTTTATGCTTTCCATCTCTGCCAAGACTTAAGTCAAGAACCGGGACAGTTGGGACAGGATGCGGATCAGTTGTGGCAAAACTGTGCTCAGCTCAGTGAACCCTTTGGGATCCCAGAGCTGAAATCTTTACCGGAAAAATTACAATCCTCTCGAAGCCAAACAGCAATCACAAGCCGTTACATAAAACTATTACCTGATAATGGTCGCTTAACCTATACGCCACCACTGCAAATAGAAGGCTCTGCCCTGACAGTAGAGGTCTATCCGGTTCAAATTCATGACACTTATGCCATTGATATAACTCTGTATTACCAAAATGTCACTGTTCCAGCCAGTCAATTTAGTCGGTTAAATCCCCAAGGGTGCCTCCTAGCCAGCAACATTCAAGCTTCCTTGGGACAAACCTTAGTGCTCTATGGGGAACCCGTGGGCACTCCCGAGGAAGATAGAAAGTTAGCCGATGCCTGTGTGGATGCTTTTTTCCAGGGAAGCGACCAAAAACCCCAATTTAGGGCATCTGGGCAGTTATTTGGTAGCCCAATTTTTGCCTATGACAAGGGTAAAGAGAAACCTACGGAGCAATGTCACCTTCTGGTCTGGTTAAACCGTCACCCAGAAACCTTAAACCTGGCAAAAAAGACTTACCGTTCATTTTTCAATCTGTTGTGCTGTCGCAGTAAAATCCTGTTTGCTTATCATGAAGCCCGTTGGTGTTATCGCCAAACTAGAGAGCTCTATGGGCAATTGGAACAAGAGGTTAAAGGCTTCAAGGAATTGCCAACGGAGCCAGAAACAAGGCTAGAGCAACTGAAGCAAAAACTGACGGAGATGCCATCCCAGACCTTTGAGTATGCTGGTCATCTGCGAGACCTGGAGGATCATAAAACTGCGATCGCTACCAATGCCACCAACTATGACTACTGGCTGGAAAAAATCCGTGAATCTAGTCTCGAAGACGATAATATCGAGTTTTTAGAAGACTTCCTAAACCAAAGAACCGAGCTGTTTAAACGTCAGATTCAAACCAACCTGAATTATCTCAAACCCGGTCAGCAACTATTTGACCAGATGCTTGGTAGTATCCGAGGCATCGTAGAGACTGAACAAGCACAACAAGAGAAACGATTAGAACGTTGGATTGCCTCGGTGGGTATTGGTTTAGGGGTCAGTGGTATTTCTTCCCAAACCGCTGCTAAACCGGTAGAGTCTATTATCACCCAACTATACCCCAAACAATCCTTAGATTGCCCCAAGGCTGGTGTTACACCTTGCTTGACTTACAGTGTCGTGTTTGTGCTATTTCATGTTGGCTTTGGTGCGTTCGCGTAGCGTGACCTACGGTCAATCGCTGCGTTAATTGTGGATCGAATTATCAATCGGGGAGGAAAATGAGCTTTTTTGGTGGGCAAAAACTGTTGGCTTCTTTTCATAGTTCTAGATCATAACATTTTGCCCACCCTACTACGTTCTAGTATCGCATTATTTATCGGCGATCAAAATGATAAGGTTGTAGGGTGGGCAAAAACTGTTGGCTTCTTTTCATAGTTCTAGATCATAACATTTTGCCCACCCTACGTTCTATATACTTTTTTGGTGGGCAAAAACTGTTGGCTTCTTTTCATAGTTCTAGATCATAACATTTTGCCCACCCTACGTTCTGTCAGTTAAAATAGTTTCAATAATCTTGTGGTGCAAAATGTCAAAAAAAGCAACTTTATGCACACAGTTGAACTTGAAAGGCTAAAAGCTAGAAAAGGAGCAAGGAAGCGTTCTGAAATTCCTAATGACGTCTTATGGGCACTCAATCACGGAAAAATTGAAACCGTCAATCTTGTCGAATGGTTAGCGATTGATATGCCTTTTCTGCTTCGGACTAGTCTTACCGAAATAGGTTGGAAAGAAAAAATTGATAACTTGTATGATCAGAGCTTGAAACTTCAAGACCAAGGCATTACCAAAGGACTCAAAGGCATTGGCACAATACTCTTTCAGGCTCTAGAAGAAGAGGAAAACCGAACGGAAATTTTTGAAACGTTGGCTAGTCATACGTCAGACATGGTGAGAGCTTGGGCTGCTTTTAGTATAGCCGCTGACCAGACTTTCTCCTTACCCGAGAGGTTAGAAATCATGCGTAGGTTCGCGGCTGATGCTAGTTTCTCTGTCAGAGAATGCGCTTGGGATGCCCTTAGAAGCTATCTTGTAGAGGATTTAGCTTATAGCTTCGAGTTACTAACAGAGTGGGTTAAAGATGAAGACCCCAATATTCGACGCTGTGCGGTAGAAGCTACTCGTCCTCGTGGCGTTTGGTGTCAACATATTCCGACTTTGAAGAAAAACCCCGATCCAGGTTTGACCATATTAGAATTTGTTCGTTCAGACCCCAGTAATTATGTGCAGCGTTCGGTTGGTAACTGGTTGAATGATGCGAGCAAATCTAGTCCAGATTGGGTAATCAATACCTGTTTGCGGTGGAGAAAAGAATCTCCAACCAAGGAAACAAGTTGGATTATTAAACACGCTCTTAGGACTCTCAAAAAGCAGAATATTTTATCCCAGGAGCTTGAAGGAATAGCAATTAATTAGTTAACTTTAAACCTAAGTGGCCAGTTGTCAACCCCTTAGTATCAAGTAGAAATAGGTCATGAATTTATTGCCAAAATACATTTCTACTTCAGAATTAATAGACATATTTAACTCTCGTTTTAATCAGATTATTCAAGAGTCATTACAATAATATCTACCATAAATTGAAACTGAATTAATTGCAAATATTGCTGAAAAAGAGTCTACACTAATTATCAAAACCTTAACTGAATCAATAGAAGATGTTATCAATCAAAAAAATAATAATATTTTGTCCCAAAGAGTGGGATGGTAATTGTAAAATCATTGAATCAATGATTTTACTAATTTAAAAAATTGAATTTTAAAAATTATTTGATGTAAAATAGTTTGATAAGTACCTGGACAAAAATAAACCTTACTTTATTAACTTTTGTAAAGTTCCCAAAAGTCCCTATGCTCCCTGCTCCCTGCTCCCTGCTCCCTATTTCAACAGTTAAATTTACTTTTGTCCGACTACTTATATCGACAATATAATTATCACAATTTTATGAAAAATATAAACTTTAAATCCCATCAAATAGCTCCAATGGCAGCAATTTTTACTGTCTGGCTAACCTATATGGTACATACCAATCAATGGGATTTATTTATCCACAATTGGTTCATGTCTGTGACCATGATGTTTGCCTCTTTTATCGCTGGAGCTACAGCAGAGGGAGGTGGGGCTGTTGCTTTCCCCATTATGACCCTAATTTTTCAGATTGAACCAGAAGTAGCCCGTAATTTCAGTTTGGGGATTCAAAGTATTGGCATGACCTCAGCCGCATATCTGATTTTGACGAGAAAAATACCCATTGAAAAAAACTATTTATTATTATGTAGTTGGGGAGGAGTTGGGGGAGTTATTTTAGGAAGTTACTATATTGCTCCTCTGATTTCCCCTCCCTATGCCAAAATGTTCTTTGTCTCTCTATGGTTAAGTTTTGGCATAGCTCTTTTTTATTTAAATATGAATAGATATCGTTCAGTTTTCGATACACTTCCGCCTCTTTCATCAGGAGAAATAAAACTTTTTATTTTTTTGGGATTCGTAGGGGGAATAGTAGTTTCAATTGTGGGAAGTGGAATTGACATTTTAACTTTTTCAGTGGTGACAATTCGATATCGCCTTTCAGAAAAAGTTGCTACTCCTACAAGCGTCTGCCTCATGGCGGGAAATACTATTGTCGGATTTATTTGGCATCTTTTCTTTCTTCAGGATTTTGGAATTCAGGAATTTAACTACTGGTTAGTTGGCATCACTGTGGTGATTTTAGGTGCTCCCCTAGGAGCATATTTCATTAGCAATCGCTCTCGAAATTTTATTACTAATGTTCTCTATTTTATTTTGCTAGCTCAATTTGTTGGAGCCTTATTAGTTATCCAACCAACTGGTGGGTTGGCTTGGTTTACTCTGAGTATTTTGATTAGTGGGTTAATAGTATTCCTTAGTTTGGCTGTATTGGCTGAAAAAAATAGCATCACATAATGGCAATATAATTAAATAGGATAGGGTAATTTAGGATAGTCACAAAAACACAATCTGGAGCTGTAACTCAAAACCAGGAAGCAAATGCGATCGCAGTATATCTCCAGGAAACAGAGTCTCGACTAAGGTAAGCTTGGCAGTTTGTCGCCGATAAACCTCAAGTTTAGTGGTGCGCCAATCCACAATCCAGTATTCCCGAACCCCCCGCACTGAATAGAGTTTCAATTTGACTTCTCGGTCACGACGCTCGTTTTGACTTCCTGCTGATAAAGATTCTATGATCAGGTCTGGCGCTTCAGTTAAATGACCTGCTTGATCCAGCATCTGTGGCAAGCGATTCTTGTCGGAAACCCAGACAGCATCAGGTTCCACAGCATTCTCCTGGTCAAAAACAATCCCTGGAACTAGGACAGCTTCACCATAGCCCTTATCACTTAAAGACCACGAATCAAGGGCACTATATAGTCTTCCCACCACCTTGTTGTGGTTCCAATGGGGGGATCTGGTCACAAACAGGTCTCCATCGATAACTTCATATCTATTACCGTCCTCTGGTAACAGATCTAGGTCCGCAGTGGTGAATCGAATCTTATCAACGGTGGTTTCAGTCATGACTTGTTTTCAAGTTCACTCTTGTGAACAACGGGTGCATCTCATTAAAGCTGTTTGACCTGGTGGTGCGTTACGGGACGGGCTGTCCCAGACGTGAAGAGGCGGAAAATCAGGGTGAGCCCGTCCCTAACGCACCCTACGCAACTAATGAATTGTGATAATTTTTGACTCTATATTCCCGACTCCCGACTCCCGACTCCCGACTCCCTGTTCCCTTCGCTAAATAACAAAATTATAGGCAAATTTACCATAAATCGTCACAATTTCAAGGTAACCTAGTTCTAAGATATGGAATGGGGCGCGCTAAGGGTGGCAAAAATGTGCTTCATCAGGGTGATAAAAATATAGTTATCATAATACTTATTATAGTTATTATAGTTATCTAGTTATTGCTGGCTTCGTGCTCTGTTAACTCTGACCAAATTTGACCAAGTTTGACTAAATCCGGTTCGAGGTTCTTAGCCAAGAACTTTATATTATGGTTTATAACTCAAGAGGGAAACCAGATGACCCTGATCATGGGTCATATGCTAAGAGACTTTCAACTGCTGACCGTGTTGGGTAAGGATTTATGTTAAAAGAGCGTAGACAGCAATTTCTTTTATTGGCTGGAGCCATAGTGTTATTGGTATCAGTGTCCCTGGGAGCAGTATTCTTAGGTGTCACCGTAGCCAATCAACTAGAGGAAAAAGAGGAAAACAAGACTGCCAGCCAAGGGTTAACGGAGTCAACAGGCAAATCCGCTGTAGCACGGCTGGTTTCTCTGCCACCTCAACAACGAGCAACTAACCTAGATGCTTTTGCCTCAGGTCCGAAGTCTCGGGAACAGTATCGCGCCCGTTATCTGTTGGCATCGGATTTAATTCAACAAAATCAGCCAGAACAAGCCCTAAACCATCTCGAAGGGCTTGAGTCAGATTATCCGGTTTTAGCATCCCACGTTGTCCTCAAACGTGCTCAAGCTTACCAAGCCATGGGGGATAGCGCTAAGGCTACAGCAGCCTGGGGTACTATCCTGAAAAAGTACCCCAACCAAGCAGTGGCAGCAGAAGCCCTTTATCATCTAGGAAAATCTAATCCTAAGCACTGGGACGATGCGATCGCAAAATTTCCCAGCCATCCCCGTACTCTAGAAATTGTCCGACAGCGCCTCAAAGCCAATCCCAACCAACTCCCATTACTATTACTCTTAGCCAAGCACACTCCTAAAGCCTTAGGAATGCAGGAGATCCGAGACCGCATCGTTGACAAGTATGCTGAGCAACTCACCCCCGAAGACTGGGAAATGATTGGCAATGGTTACTGGGAAACCTGGAAATATGGCAAAGCGGGTAAAGCCTACGCCCAAGCTCCCCGCACTCCCCGCAATCTCTACCGTGCAGGTCGAGGGCTTCATTTAGATACAAAAGCCAGCAAAGGCAAAATCTTTTATGAACAGTTGATCAGCGCCTATCCCAATGCCAAAGAAACCGGATTAGCCTTGAGGCGTCTTGCTAGTATCTCTAAGCGAACAGAAGCCTTAGCTTATCTGGATCAGGTCATCCAGAATTATCCCGATGAAGCTCCTCAAGCCTTGCTCGACAAAGCCAAAATCCTAGAAAAGCTCAACAGCAAAGTTTCTGCTGGCCAAGCTCGTAAGTCGGTATTGACCCAATATGCTAGTTCTGATGCTGCGGCTAATTATCGTTGGCAAATGGCTCAAAAAAAAGCAGCAAAAGGCCAGCTACAACAAGCATGGCAATGGGCGCAACCGATTACCACCAACAATCCCGATAGTGACATCGCTGCCCAAGCTGGGTTCTGGGTAGGTCGATGGGCAAGTAAGCTGGGGCGTCCTAATGATGCTAAAGCTGCCTTTGAGCATGTACTGGCTCGTTATCCAGAATCCTACTATGCATGGCGGTCGGCCAACTATTTAGGCTGGAATGTAGGGGACTTCACCTCCGTGCGCTACTTAATGCCAAAAGTGGTCAGACCCCAAGCTAGACCTTTACTAACCGACGGTTCTGCAACCCTCAAAGAACTGTACAAGCTTGGTCAAGATCAGGAGGCTTGGGCTCTGTGGCAAGTGGAATTAGGAGACCGTAAGGAACTCAGTGTCTCAGAGCAATTTAGTGATGGTTTATTGCGGCTAGGGATTGGGGATAATCTCAAAGGCATTAACCAAGTCTGGAGCCTAAAACGACGAGAGACTCCCCAAGAACAAGCCGAATGGGCAGCACTGCGTGACGACCCAAAATACTGGCATGCTCTATTTCCCTTCCCTTTCCTAAATTCAATTGTTAACTGGTCTGGTCAACGGGAGCTTAATCCCTTACTCGTAACTGCCCTAATTCGCCAAGAGTCTAGATTTGAACCAGAAATCCGTTCCGTTGCTGGTGCCATGGGTTTAATGCAAGTCATGCCAGCAACAGGTAGTTGGGTTGCCCAAAAAATCCAGTTGAAAGAATACAATCTTAAAAACCCTGATGACAACATTAAATTAGGGACATGGTATCTAAGCTTTACCCACCAACAGAACAGTAACAACTCTTTATTAGCCGTTGCCAGTTACAATGCCGGTCCCGGTAATGTATCTAAATGGGTGAATAGATACGGTTTTAGTGACCCCGACGCCTTTATTGAAAAAATCCCCTTTCGAGAAACCAAAGGTTACGTGAAAACAGTGTTTGGTAATTATTGGAATTATTTGCGACTCTATAATCCTGATATTTCCCGGATGGTAGAAGCTCACGCTGCTAATAAATCCGTAGCATCATCTAATTAATTTTAGGGAGTAGGGAGTAGGGAGTAGGGAGTAGGGAGTAGGGAAGTGTGGGGAGATGGGGAGATGGGGAGATGGGGAGATGGGGAGATTAGGACATTGATAGAAGCAGCAAAAGCTTTTGTAGTAAACTTTTGCCTCTTGCCTCTTGCCTCTTGCCTATTCTCTGTTCCCTGTTCCCTATTCCCTATTCCCTCTTAATCAATGTTGTCAAACAAAACACTATTCAATCCGGTTTTATCCTGACAGCTGTTGGCAGTCTCAAACAAGCTAACCTTCGATTCGCTAATCAAAATACTAACCAATTATTGATCGAAAAATTCGAGATAGTGTCTTTAGTTGGAACTCTATCCATCCACAGTGTCCATTTACACATTTCCCTTGCCGATAAAAATGGTAACGTTATCGGTGGTCACCTAGCTGAAGATTGTATCATCTATACAACAGCCGAGATAGTCATCGGAACCAGTGAAGAATTTAGTTTTCTGAGGACACTCGATCAAAAAACTGGCTACAAAGAACTGGAAGTTCGGCATAAAAATGTAGTGTGATTGTAAGCTATCAGCTATTAGCTCTGAGCTATCAGCTTATGTGCTACGCACACGCGTGCGCGTTCAGCTATCAGTTATCAGCTATCAGCTCTGAGCTATCAGTTATCAGCTTTCAGGCATTGGCCAAGCTACACCGAATAGCTTTTGAATAAAATAAACTGATGGCTGACCACTGACCGCTGACCACTGACCGCTGACGGCTGACCGCTGACTGCACCTCAAGTAGCGTGCGCGTAGCGCATATGCTTACCAAAAAAAATGGGTTTAAAGCCCCGTCCTAGAAGGACGGCTTTTATTTTAATCTCTGACTTGACAGTTTTCACAGAGCGTGTTAGTATAAAAATATAACAAATAACTAAAAACAATAAGGATAGACACTATCTTAGAATAAGTAGACAATGTAAAAAACAAGCTAATAGATAAGCATGTTGCATAATCCAATCTAACGATTTGGTCGTCTATGAAAATCTAAGATTAAAAAAAATATTTAAAATCATTGTCTATCTAAATCCTTAATAATTTAGGTACGGTGGGGCACACCGAAACCTAGGTCATAGACCAAACACGCTCATGGAGAATTGTCCTCTACCTTTCCTGGCTCCGGCCTGGTTAGGCAAGACAGCTCGTTGAAGTGAGAATCCCCGTCATTCTAGGGCGGGGAGTGTCAAATCTATACCATTGGCATCAATTGCAGACGTAACGGTAACTGCTAAGTCAGGCAATCCATCATTCTTAAACCCAGGGAGTACTTGATAAGTTGTCCCAGATATTTCTAGGGTAGAGTTTGGAGAAACTCCAATTGAATCACTACGTTGAAAAAGTGCTGTCGGTATCCCCAAGGGTGGATTTTCTACTGGGCTCCCGCTAAAGTCTGAAAAAGCAGCTATATCTGCATCTGTCCTAAATACGTCTAGAGTAAGAAGCTCAGTAGGATCTTGTTGTAAAAGAAGGTCCAATGACTGTAAATTAGCGGTGAGACCGCTAGTATCTAACACGAAAGAGAAATCAATGGTGTCACCAACATTGACTTCAAGGTCATTGATGGCATCTTGGTCTAATTGTGACCCAGTCGGAGTAAATGATACCGAGGCTCCATAAGCTGGAGTAACTGCGATCGCTCCCAGGAATACTAAAGAAGCGCTAATGTGAGTTATTTTCATATGTATTGATATAAAAAACTACTATCAATAGTTAATCAAACATTCCTGGATTTGATTATGAAGAGTAAGTAAACTTAGCTAAAAGATTAAATGATGAAAGAAAAAACTAATGATGAAAGAAAAAACTAACCCTAAATGCGATTGACCTTGGCCTTTGGGCCACGCTTCGCGAACGCATCTGAATATATAGCAGTCGCCAGGGCAGTTAGGACATGACAAAAGTCTCAAACCTAAGTAAGCGCAAGAGTTTGACTTCTGACTTCTGACTTCTGACTTCTGACTTCTGACTTCTGCTATATTTGAGGCTGATTCCCTGTCTTGATGCAGCGCAAAGTAGCCGATAATCTATTGAAGATTTCGGCTGTAATGGTAATCTATTTGGTTGGTAGGCACCCGATGAGGCGTTCGCGTAGCGTGGCCTAAAGGCCATGGCTTGAGCACCTACTTCATTTTTATGTGGACAGGCATGTGATTATTTCGAGTCTGGGGCTAACTGTTGCGCTACTGTTTTGGGGTCTTTATCTATTTCCTTTGTATTTGGGTTGAGGTCGATGTCAGAATTTAGTTTTTGTGCTTTTTTAAATTTTTTAACAGCATTTTTTACATTTGGCTCTTTTTGTAAAATAGCCCTACCTTGTCTCACCAGAAATTCTGCTTTGGTTTTATCCTCCCAACTGGCATGCTTAAGACAAGCTTCTCCTGCTTTATTATTTTTAGGTGCAACGAGGTCAGGATGAAATTGCAGCTGATTACATCCCTCTTTTAACAAATTTCGCCAATCTAAACCCAGCCACAAACGCACTGTTCCGTCATAACTGCCACTGAGAATCTGTTTGCCATCTCGACTAATTGCGATATCAGTGACAGAAGCTTTATGACCTTGTAATGTATAGAGAGGTTGACCGGTTTCTGTGTCCCACAAACGCACTGTGTTGTCCCAACTGCCACTGAGAATCTGTTTGCCATCTCGACTAAAAGCGATCGCACTGACCCAACCTGTATGACCTTGTAAGGTATGGAGAGTAAGACCGGTTTCTGTGTCCCACAAACGCACTGTTCCGTCATAACTGCCACTGAGAATCTGTTTGCCATCTCGACTAAAAGCGATATCAGTGACAGGACCTGTATGACCTTCTAGTTGATGGATTAGTTGACCGGATTCGGTGTCCCACAAACGCACTGTGTTGTCGGCACTGCCACTGAGAATCTGTTTGCCATCTGGACTAAAAGCGATATCAGTGACACGACCTGTATGACCTTCTAGTTGATGGATTAGTTGACCGGATTCGGTGTCCCACAAACGCACTGTGTTGTCATAACTGCTACTGAGAATCTGTTTGCCATCTCGACTAAAAGCGATATCATCGACCAAACTAGTATGACCTTCTAGTTGATGGATTAGTTGACCGGTTTCTGTGTCCCACAACCGCACAGTGTTGTCATCACTGCCACTGAGAAGCTGTTTGCCATCTCGACTAAAAGCGATATCAGTGACATAATCTGTATGACCTTCTAGTTGATGGATTAGTTGACCGGATTCGGTGTCCCACAAACGCACTGTTTTGTCATAACTGCTACTGAGAATCTGTTTGCCATCTCGACTAAAAGCGATATCAGTGACAAAACTTGTATGACCTTCAAAGGTATGGAGAAGTTGACCGGATTCGGTGTCCCACAACCGCACTGTGTTGTCCCAACTGTCACTGAGAAGCTGTTTGCCATCTCGACTAAAAGCGATATCATCGACCAAACTAGTATGACCTTCTAGTTGATAGATTAGTTGACCGGATTCGGTGTCCCACAACCGCACTGTTTTGTCATAACTGTTACTGAGAATCTGTTTGCCATCTCGACTAAAAGCGATATCAGTGACATAATCTGTATGACCTTCTAGTTGATGGATTAGTTGACCGGATTCGGTGTCCCACAAACGCACTGTGCTGTCGGAACTGGCACTGATAATCTGTTTGCCATCTCGACTAAAAGCGATATCAGTGACATAATCTGTATGACCTTCTAATGTATGGAGAGGAAGACCGGTTTCTGTGTCCCACAAACGCATTGTGTTGTCGTGACTGCTACTGATAATCTGTTTACCATCTGGACTAAAAGCGACCTCCCGGAAAATAGCTGTATGACCTTCTAATGTATGGAGAGGAAGACCGGTTTCTGTGTCCCACAAACGCACTGTGCTGTCTTTACTGGCACTGATAATCTGTTTGCCATCTCGACTAAAAGCGATATCAGTGACAGAATCTTTATGACCTTCTAATGTATGGAGAGTAAGACCGGATTCGGTGTCCCACAACCGCACTGTGTTGTCCCAACTGCCACTGAAAATCTGTTTGCCATCTCGACTAAAAGCGATATCAGAGACCAAACTAGTATGACCTTCTAATGTATGGAGAGTAAGACCGGTTTCTGTGTCCCACAAACGCACTGTGTTGTCGGAACTGCCACTGAGAATCTGTTTGCCATCTGGGCTAAAAGCGATATCAGTGACAGAATCTTTATGACCTTCTAATGTATGGATTAGAAGACCTGTTTCTGTGTCCCATAAACGCACTGTTCCGTCGTCACTGCCACTGATAATCTGTTTGCCATCTGGACTAAAGGCGATATCAGTGACAGAATCTTTATGACCTTCTAATGTATGGATTAGTTGACCGGTTTCTGTGTCCCACAAACGTAATTTGCTGTCCAAACTGCCACTGAGAATCTGTTTGCCATCTGGGCTAAAAGCGATATTAGTGACCGATTCTGTATTACCTTGTAAACGGTTCCTTTCTCGTACGTTATCTAAAGCTGTCAATAAGCTAGAATTAATTTCATTGATCACTGTTGGTTGTAAGGATTTTTGGTAATCTTGAATTTTAGCGGTTGATTCAATAGCTTGGAGCAATTCTTCTGTAGTAGGTTTTACTGATA
Source organism: Moorena sp. SIO4G3 (assembly GCF_010692305.1). Taxonomy (NCBI): domain Bacteria; kingdom Bacillati; phylum Cyanobacteriota; class Cyanophyceae; order Coleofasciculales; family Coleofasciculaceae; genus Moorena; species Moorena sp. SIO4G3. Next base: position 83,863 of record NZ_JAAHIG010000011.1, read on the forward strand.
GAGAATACTTGATATTGGCAGCTTGTGCACGTAAGTCTGAGTTAATTGCCCGTTTACGAGATTGTAAGCCAAAATAAGTCGATAATACTAAACCTGTACCTAACCCCAGCATAACTGCGATCGCAACACCCCAATTCCGACGAGTATTGATGCTTTTTTGCCTGACGCTACGCTGCACAAACTCAACTTCTACTTGGTTCAGCCAGTTATTATCAGAATTGAGTACCTTTTTCAACAAATCAAGACGAGGGTTAGCATTCCAAAGAAACTTTGCCTGTTGCTGGCTTTTCCACTCCACCGCCGCAGGAGTCAACCGCCGTTGTAGAAGTAAATTTTCCTCGTCTAAATGTTTCCACTCCAGCAACCTTTGCCAACCCCGCACCAAAGCATCATGGGCTGGTTCCACATAGGCATTGCGATCAGCATCAACTCCATTAACCAATAACCGTACGTTAGTAAAGCGCCCAATTACTTCGTTCACTAAACCATCTTTCTGACCCGGATATTTCAATTCTGATAACGATACGCGCCTACGGGCTAATTCTCCTCCACCTAGTGCCACCATCCGTAACATTACATGACGGATTACTTGCTCATAAGCGGGATTTTCAAGAACGAGCAAATGATACTCTTTATCTGCCCTTTGAGTTAGCGATCGCATTACTCCCCCCAATTCACTATAATCGGCTTGAGTCAAGGCTCGGTCAATAGTAATACCCCTGTATTGTGCCTCCCGTTGCCGCCTTAAATACTTGAGGAATAATTCACTCAAGGCAAAAGACAGTAGGGGTAATGCTCCGGGCATATCCGCCACTTCATCAATTAATTTTTCTACTAATTCGTGGGGTTGAAAATACATTACTCGTGCTTGAGCCGGTTTTTCTATCGCTTCGTTGAGTTCCCCTCGTGTCATCGCCGGTACAATAAATCGTCCACTTTGCCAAAGATTTATCAGTACCGTGGTTCCCAATTGATTTAGTACTTCCGGTGCCAACTTTAAGCCCAAATCTGTGATTTGGGGTTCAAAATCAGACCGTAGGGTTAATACTACCCGTAATTGATCCCCATGGGCATTTATGGCTGTGAGTATCTGTTGGAAAAACGCCTTACGCTCATCTAAGTTTTGACAGAGTGTAATAATTTCTTCGCTTTGGTCAATAAACAGTAATAACTTAGAGTTGGGGTGATTTTTCGCCCAAACATCAATGCTCATTGCCAGGTTCTGCTGTGGGGTTTGGGCTGCTACCTCTGGTAACTTAGCATTACATAGCACATTATTTAATACTTCCAAGGGAGTCTCACCAGGACGGATGGGTGGCAAAATACACCATTTCTCAGTATTATCTTGCCGTAGTTTGGGAATTAATCCTGCCTTTACCAAGCTAGATTTACCCGAACCGGAAGCACCCAACACCACTGTTAGGGGATTAGCTTTGACAAAATCCTGTAACTTTTCTACTAGTAATGTTCTACCGAAAAACAGTGAACTGTGTTTCTCGTCAAAGGACTTTAAACCGCGATAGGGATTTTGTGACTCATCTAATGGTGGTGCGGGGGGTAAATTAAGTTCATGTCCGGGAGAAAGAAAGATATATTCTCCCTTATCGTGCTTATTTAAACACCAAATACCAGGGGTTTGTCGTATCCGGCATTTTTCTGTGGAAATTTCGACTCGATTCCGTAAATATAAATATAATTCTGTGGCTGTAATTACCCCATCTCCCGCCGGTTTACCATTGGTAGCAGGAGGATAGATATCTGCTCCACCTTCGAGGGCTTCTAATAATGCACTAGCAAAAGGGGAATGATTACCGACTTGACTGCGTTCCCTATCTAAATTAAAGTTATCTAAGGCTTTTTGGTCAGAAGCTGAGGAGGTAATGATTTGCCAGGCTGGGTCAGTAATAAAACGGTCATAACGCTCTTGGTGAATTACTTCTGGCGATGTGAGTAAATCCCTAGTACTCGACCATTTAAAAGCACCAGCAAAACAGCAGTCGAGGATACCCAAGAAATGACGACAGGGTAATTGACTTAAAGCATCGTGTAACTTGGTCATGGGCAGATAACTATTAGTATCCCCCAGGGATGCATCTTGAGGAATTAAGTAACCAGCCGGGCCATCATCCCCATTGAGAGCGACTCCATGACCAGCAAAGTAAAATAATAAGCGGTCATTTTCAGTGACGAGTTCGGGTAAGGTATGAAATAAAAATTTGTGGAAGTTAGACAGAGTTGCCACTTCGTCTAGGAAATCCCAGACTTTGTAATCATGCTTCTCGCGGAGAATTTCCACTAGTTTTTTGGCATCGTTTACGGCAGTGTTGAGGGGAGAAATGCCGTTGGTGTAGTTATTGATACCGATGATAAAGGCGAGATTGCGAGAAAACATGTTATGCTAAAAACACTGATAAAGATCACTTGAATACCCTTGATTGGCAGCATCAAAACTGGGATGCTCCCTATTTATTCCTCAAGATAATCTGTTGACTTTATGCAGAAATTATTTTTTTCGTAATAAATATTTACCTATTGAGGAAAGCATCGAACAGAGAATTGCTATAGTTTATGCTTCAACCTCCAACAATCCCCGTAAAGCCTCTTTCATCTCATCCTGACTAGTGGTTGCTGTCCCAAACTGACGCACCACAATGCTAGCGGCCAAATTCCCCAAAACCGCTGCTTCCCAGTAGGAAGCCCCTAGACACAAGCTCAAGGTCAGGGCTGCGACCACCGTATCCCCAGCACCAGTGACATCAAATACATCGGTGCGATTAAACGCTGGGATATGCTCAACCTTACCATCACGACCAAACAAACTCATCCCCTGTTCACCACGAGTAATCAGAATTTCTTCCCCTTGAGTCAGTGCCAACAAATCTCTACCAGCTCTCAACAAATCCTCAAAACTCTTAATCCCATAGCCCACTGCTCGCTCCGCTTCTGGCAGATTAGGAGTAAAAACTCTAGCGCCATGATAACGGTCCAGATCCTTCTGAGTATCTACAATGGTGCGGTCGTGAGACAAAACCGCTTCAATCACTGGTGGTGTAAACACACCATCTCCGTAATCAGAACAAACTACAGCATCCACCTCACCTAAATGCTGTCGTATTTGTGCTGCCAACTCTAACTGCTTATCCCGGTCGGGCAATTCATCTGACTTGCGGTCTATTCGTACAATCTGCTGAGTCACCGACTGACGGGCATGACCAGCAATCCGGCTTTTGGTCACAGTTGGTCGGTCTGGATCAATCACGATCGCATTAGTATCAATCCCCACCTCCTCAAACATCGTCCGCAGCACTTGCCCTTGAGGATCTTTACTCAAAAACCCAGCTACCTTAACTTCTGCTCCTAGCTTAGCCAGATTATAAACAGCATTTGCCCCACCACCAGGAGTTTGACGAGTGGTTTCATGACGTATTATTAATACTGGAGCCTCTCGTGAAATTCGTTCCACTTCACCTGTGAGAAACTCATCAAGAGTTAAATCACCAACCACGAGCACCTTGGATTGCTTAAAACCATCAATGAGCTCAAACAAACGGGGAGCTGAAGCAGCTAGTTGAGTTTTGAAAGATGCAAATTCAGTCATATAGCAAAGAGAGTAGGGAGTAGGGAGTAGGGAGTAGGGAGTAGGGAGTAGGGAGTAGGGAGTAGGGAGTAGGGAGTAGGGAGTAGGGAGTAGGGATAATAAAATTTAATTTACCTGATAACTGTGATAAATGCTATAGTTTGGTATTCATTAGTTTCTCCTTACTGTTACTTTAAATACCAGCCCTAACATCTCTAAATCTTCCCCAGTTAACATACTGCTCTTAGTGCGCCCAGTCAAAATAGGCCGAGAGGGCAGGATTGCTCCAGTGGTAAAAGATTGCACCTGAGCCCCATTTCCAGACGAGGATGTAGAATCGGAGCTAGGGGAACAGGCAGTAACCGGTAGTAATAGGACTAAAAGAAAACCTAGTAAGATTTTTTTGTTCATTGTTTTTTTTCTTGATCATCAAACTGTGAAGATTATACTTTGGCTAAGGGAAAAATTTAATTTTTTTATCCCAGATTCCGCCGATCAAGTTGTAGTATTAAAGTAATACGCTAATAATTCTGTGTAGCTTGGCGATTTTTTTTACCTATAAATAGTTAATTTGGCGCTATCGGTGTTTGATCAGCCACAGATAAAGCGTGATTATTACGTATTACACTGTCAAGTCTAGAATGTGGGTTTTATTGAAGCAAAATTAGATAAACTGAAGACAGCTTTTTCAATTTTTTCAACGGGTCTCATGCAGCCAGCTCCTCAAGCGATCACCACAGATTTAGTCTTAGTTGGCGGTGGTCACAGCCATGCGATCGCTCTCAAAAAGTTTGCCATGAAACCTCTGCCTGGTGTCCGTATAACCCTGATTACCGACAATGCCCACACCCCCTATTCGGGAATGCTACCAGGTCATGTTGCCGGTTTTTACAGCTACGATGAAGCTCACATCGACTTGCGTCGTCTGGCGGTGTTTTCCAAAGCCCAATTATATTTAGACCAAGCGATTGGTCTGGAGTTAACTGAAAAGAAAGTCATTTGTGCCAATCATCCCCCTGTTGCCTTTGATTATTTATCCATTGATATAGGCAGTACGCCAGCAACGGTTGGAACACCTGGTGCAGCTAAGTATGCGATTCCTGCAAAACCGGTTCCCCTGTTTTTGGCAGCCTGGGAGCAAATCGCTGCCCAGGTCGAACACAATCCCATGGGTCCTCTCACCTTGGGTATTGTTGGGGGTGGAGCTGGTGGAGTAGAACTGGCTCTCAACATGCAAGCAAAATTGCATAAAATTTTAACCGATGCTGGTCAACCGACGGAGAAGTTACAAATTTATTTATTCCATCGAGGCACACAACTGTTACCCCAGCACAATCGTTGGATCCGGGGTCACTTAGAAAAAATTTTATTCCAACGAGGAATTAGAATCCATTTAAGGGAAGAAGTGAGTCAAATATCTGCTGATGCCGATCAATCCCAACCCCTCAAGGTGATCTGTGACTCTGGCTTAAAAATCGAATGCCACCATGTCTTTTGGGTGACTCAAGCCTCGGCTCCCAGTTGGATTAAAGCCTCAGGACTGGCCACCGATGAGCGAGGGTTCGTTCTCGTTGCCGATACCTTACAGTCGATTTCCCATCCCCATGTCTTTGCTACTGGAGATATTGCCACCATGCAAAACTACCAGCGGCCTAAAGCTGGGGTATTTGCTGTTCGTCAGGGAAAGCCATTATTTGAAAACCTGCGACGGATTGTCTTAGGGCAAAAACTGCTCCCTTACCATCCCCAGGCTCGATATTTAAGTTTAATTGGCACCGGGGACAAACAAGCGATCGCTTCTTGGTCATTTTTGGAGTGGCGCTCACCGCTGCTGTGGCTATGGAAAGACCAAATTGACCGCAAATTCATGGATAAGTTTGACGATTTACCGTCAATGGAAGCGGAAGAACCAAGCAGTAGGGGAGATCAAGAGTCCCAAAGACAAGAAGACAATCTCTCCAGTTCCCTGTTGCCATCACCGATTAGCAAACCCAAAATGCACTGTGCAGGCTGTGGTTCAAAGGTGGGTAGTACAACCCTAGAAAAGGTGATCAAACGGCTGCCGATCATGGGAGGAGCCGATATTATGATTGGATTGGGGGACCCAGATGACGCAGCTGTTTTGCAAGTGCCAGCCGGTCAACTGCTGGTACAGACAGTCGATTATTTTCGTAGCTTGATCGATGACCCCTATATCTTCGGTCAAGTTGCCAGCAATCACTGTTTGAGTGACATTTTTGCCATGGGAGCAACCCCTCAAAGTGCCTTAGCCATCGTTACCATTCCCTACGGGACAGACGAAAAGATCGAGGAAACCCTCTATCAATTGATGTCGGGAGCCAATAAAATCCTCCAAGACTGTCAGAGTCCCTTAATTGGTGGTCATACCACTGAAGGCGCGGAATTAGCCTTTGGTCTGTCCTGCAACGGGCTAGTTCATCCCGACCAACTTTTGCGCAAAAGTGGGATGAAACCTGGGCAAGTGTTGATTCTAACCAAAGCTATTGGTACAGGAACACTGTTTGCAGCTGATATGCGCTACCAAGCTAAAGGTCGCTGGATTGAGCAAGCCCTTGAATCCATGTTGCTCTCCAATCAAACCGCTGCCCAAGTCCTTCTTGAATCCGGCGCAACAGCCTGCACTGACATTACTGGATTTGGGCTGTTCGGACACCTGTTCGAGATGGTAAAAGCCTCCCAAGTGGGAGTTGAATTAGACTTAGATACTATACCGATTTTGCCAGGAGCCATAGAAACCGTGCAAGCAGGAATTACCAGTTCCCTACACCCTCAAAATTTACGACTAGCCATCTACATCAATAATGCTACCCAGGCTAGTGATTTAGCCAAATACCAGTTGTTATTTGACCCTCAAACCTCTGGTGGACTCCTGGCTGCTATTCCAGCTGAAAACGTTGATGAATGTATCAAGAAGTTGAAAACATTTGGCCACAAGCAAAGCTCCTTGATTGGTAGGGTTATTCCTGCTCCGGAAACTATGCCAATTACCCTGAGGAATGTAGAATTGAGAATTGAGAATTGAGAATTGAGAATTGAGAATTGAGAATGCAGTATTGGGCATCTTGCCTGTCCTTAGTCATATCATGTCCGTCTAATCGCTTACGATAAAAATTATCCGCGTCCCCGCGTCCCCGCGTCTGGAGCGTCAGCCTTAATGATAAGTATTCAACCGGACATGATATCACTCTTAATTGCAGAAAAACCACAAAGGCACAAAGTTCTCAAAGGTTGATCAGGGACTGTTGCAGCTATCTTCATTATCTCGTGGAACAGGCATCTTGCCTGTCATTAATATTGTTGACACTCCCCGCGTCTTTAGACCGGGGAGTGTCAAATGGAAGCAGCAACGATAAACGCTTCCCGATTCCCGATTCCCGATTCCCGATTCCCGATTCCCGATTCCCGATTCCCGATTCCCTATTCCCTCATGACAATTAGCAAAAGCCATACCTACTTTACACCGGAAGAGTACTTGGAAATTGAACGGGTTAGTCCCATCAAGCATGAATATCTTCAGGCTCAAATTGTTGCTATGGCAGGTGCGAGTAAAGCCCATGTCATTATCACAGGAAATCTCTCGGCTTTACTAGTAAAGCATTTACGTGGTAAAGGTTGCATCTCTTATGCAACTGACATGAAGGTTCGCTTGCCCTCCTTAAATCTCTTCTATTACCCCGATTTAGCTGTAACCTTTGACGACAGGGATCGCTACTCCAATGAAGACTTTATTATGCACCCCAAACTGATTATTGAAGTGTTATCAGACTCCACCGAAGCATTTGATCGAGGTGAGAAATTTGCCGACTACAAGACAATCGCAGAATTTGAGGAGTATGTGCTACTCCACCAAAAACAAATTCTAGTGGAGCAATTCCAGCGTAAGTCAAACAATCTGTGGGTTCCCCAGATCTATCGAGCCGGAGACACAATCAAGTTTACCAGCATTGGCTTTTCTTGTGCGATCGCCAAGCTCTACGAAAATATTGAGCAGCTGTTATAAGGCTTTTCCTAAGTCTTCGCCGAGCTCATCATCATCAAGCTCACCATCATCATCATGATTCCCATCATCATCATCCGTACCAATATGCTGTTGAATAGTTTTGTCACTCAACCAGAATCTTAATTGACACTCCCCACGGTTAGAAACCGGGGGATTCTTGGTTCAACGAGGTTACTTGCTCTCCCAGGCCGGAGCCAAGAAGAGTAGAGGTATCCTCTCCCCAAGCGTTGATTAAAGTTCCGGTGTGCCCCACCGTACCCAAGGCTCTTGTAAGAATATTTTTAGCGGCGTTGTGGTCTCTGTCTAGTTGACAACCACACTTACAAGTATGGGTTCGAGTCGATAACGACTTTCTCACCACCTCACCGCAGCTGGAACAATTTTGGCTGGTGTACGCCGGATTTACTGCAACAGTTATCCGGCCAAACTTTTTTCCAAAATATTCCAACCATTCCCGGAATTGGTACCAACCTGCATCATTAATAGACTTGGCAAGACAATGGTTTTTCACCAAGTTTTTGACCCTTAAATCTTCATAGGCGACCAGGTCGTTAGACCGGATTACGCAACGTGCCGGAGACGAAACCTTAGATAGTGGAGCCTTTATGGGTGTTCGGCTTTGCATAAAAGGGTTAAATCTTTTGTAATAAGGCTCCACTATCTTACGGTAACTTCTAACCAGTCTCTTGGCGTGTTCTTTACGTTGCCTACTTATCTTAAGGTGAGTTTTGCCCAACCTATTAATCGCTTTCTTACGGTTAGCAGAGCCTTTCTTTTTTCGGGAAACCCGACGCTGATAAAACTTTAGACGTTTTTCGCCTTTTCTGTAAAACCTAGGATTAGGTTCGGTGTGACCATAAGAGTCTGTGTAAAATTCTTTTAGTCCCACGTCCAATCCAACCGTAAAACCAGTCGCTTCTAGTTGTTCGTGATTATCTACTTTGACGCAAAATTGAACATAGTAGCCATCCGCTCTCTGGACTATTCTGACCCGCTTGATTAGTTTTTGGTCGAAGCGCCACAAGTCCCATTTACCTTTGAGCTTGACTTTGCCAATACCTTTTTTGTCGGTAAATTTTATGGACTTTTTGTCTGGGGATAATTTCCATCCAGATTGCTTATATTCCACTGAGCGAGAATGCTTTTTGAAACGGGGATAGCCTTTCTTTCCAGGTACCTGATTTTTGCAGTTATCGAAAAATTTTTTTATCCCCCGTTCTACATTTTGTTGAACTAAGTCGAAGAGTCGCCTCTTCTGACTCGTCTTCAAAACCGTACGTGACACTTTCGCATCATACGGCTCCTCATTATAGTACTTTAAATCCATGACATTGGCTCCTCTTAGAATGGGNTGTGTTACAGGAATACTCAGCTGTGCCAGGACCGGTGATTTTGGGGCAGGATTCGCGCAATTCTAGTGATATGTTGGCCACAGCTTTAGCTAAGGGGCTGACTACAGCAGGTTTAGAGGTGTGGCACCTGGGATTATGTCCCACTCCTGGTGTTGCCTACCTGTGTAGTGCTACAAGTGCCATCGGGGGTGTGATGATTTCCGCTAGTCATAATCCTCCAGAAGACAATGGGATTAAGTTTTTTAGCGGGAAAGGCACTAAGCTATCTCAGGAGCTGCAAAAGCATATAGAAGCTGGATTGAGGGGTTTTACTGATCAGGGTGTAGTGAGTAAAACCCAAGGGAAGTATCACTATCGCCCAGGGTTGGTCACCGATTATGCCGCAGCACTTCATTGTCCTCTGAAAGGAGTGACGAATTTACAAGGGATGAAGATTGTGCTGGATTTGGCTTGGGGGGCAGCAGTGCGACTCTCAGGACAAGTGTTTGAGCAGTTGGGGGCACAAGTGATCTGTTTGCATGACCAGGCAGATGGCGATCGCATTAATGTCAATTGTGGCTCGACTCACCTCGAACCCCTCAAAGCTGCGGTAAAAGAATACCAAGCAGATCTTGGGTTTGCGTTTGATGGTGATGCAGACCGATTGATGGCAGTAGATGCCCAGGGTCGGGAGATCAATGGAGATTACATCCTCTATTTTTGGGGTCAAACCTTACGTGCTGCCCAAAAGCTTCCAGAAGACCTAATGGTAGCAACGGTAATGGCAAATTTAGGATTTGAACGAGCCTGGAAGCAGTTGGGGGGTAAATTCCTACGGACAGCAGTCGGAGATCAGCATGTCCAAGCTAAAATGCTCCAAACTGGAGCTATGCTAGGGGGTGAGCAATCGGGACATATCATCTGTCACCATTATGGTTTGACTGGGGATGGCATGTTAACTGCTTTACATATAGCTTCTTTGGTGCATGAATCTGGGATGACCTTAGGGGAGTTAGTAGACCAAAGTTTCCAGACTTACCCCCAACTGCTGCGTAATGTCAGGGTAGAAGACCGAGAACGCCGACGTGGATGGCAAGAGTGTGAGGCCATCACGAATGCGATCGCAAAAGGGGAAGCAGCCATGGGAGACCAAGGTCGAATTCTGGTTCGTGCTTCTGGTACTGAACCCCTGATCCGGGTGATGGTCGAAGCCGCCAATTCTCAACTTGCTCACCACTGGACATCAGAGTTAGTTAATGTCGTTGAGCGATATTTAGCTAACTGATTAGTTAACTGATTCACAAAAATGCTTCCAGCAACTGCTCAGCATATCACTGGCATAGTTAACTTATATCTTTGTTGACTCAGATCGTTTCAGTGATCGGGTTGTGTTGACGGTTTATGGTTGACGGTTTATGGTTGACGGTAAATCATCAACCCTGATCTGAGTCTCTCTTCAGGAGAACTCCTTGCCCATCTACGGTCAAAAACCAAATCGGTGGAAAGCATCAGGAAAAAGGGTTTTTAACCCTGAACTTAATATTTTATAGGGGTGCATAGGAAACTATTGGCAGTATTTTCGTTAGTTGATAGCTGACGAAATGCTTGGTTGTTTGCAAGGTTCCAATAACGCCATGGCTACCTCACCCTAACATTAAAACTCCCGTTACTTTGGCTAAATTAGTCAAAGTCATGGGAGTTTTTTAGCTTGTTTTTCTATCAATAAAGGTTAATCATGCTAGTTTTCGTAATTCCACTCAAGAGTCGAAATATTTCCAAATCTTGGAAGTATCTAAATTATTTGAACGCTGTGTCAAATCAGTATGTTATCAAACATCATCGGAATTTAGAGTAATCGTTGTTTGTAATGAAAAGCCAGAGATTACATTCAGTCACCCCCATATAATTTATCTTGAGGTTGATTATCCTACTCCCAAAGAACAAAACCCCATAGCTAGAGGTTTGACAGACAAAGGACGTAAGGTTTTGAGAGGATTAACCTATGCTCGTCGATTTGACCCAACTCATGCTATGAATGTCGATGCCGATGATTGTGTTAGCAAACAGTTAGCGGAATTTGTTAGGAAAACTCCTCAGGGAAATGGCTGGTTTATTAATAGAGGTTATAAGTATCGAGATGGGGAAGATTGTTTATATTTAAAACGAAAACAATTCTATCGAATGGTAAGCATTCAGCAATCAGTGGTCAGCCGTCAGCTAATCAACGGGATGTAGTAAACAAGCTTACGGGCTAGTACGGCTGGTTGAAAATCCTTGCTTGTTTTGCTCATCTGACCCCGTGCAGTTAAAGCGCCTGCTAGTTGATAGTTGATAGTTGATAGTTGATAGCTGATAGCTGATAGCTGATAGCTGAGGGCTGAATGCTTACATCGAATGTCGGGGACAGCGAACATTCTTAGATGGGATTTATTAGAGTTACCTGAAAAACCTGAATACAATCGGGGTTATGGCTACTACAAGTTCTATATTGATCATGAGAAAGTAAAAGGTATTCTTGCTAACAAGGGAACCCCTCTAGAACCATTACCCTTTTCCGGTAGTGTTTATATCCTTGGTACTGGTGAGAATATATCAGCAAATGAAGACAGATTATCCTTTAACATCTTCAATCGAAAGGCGTTGAGCAAATCAATTTGTGATGACTTTGGCTTATACAAGCTCCCTTGACCATCGCGCAAACACCAATTGAAACTTGAACATGCCAAATTAGAAAATAATAACATCGATAGACAATGGGACGGTTCTGCCATGGTCAAAGGTCGGTCAAAATCTAAGGCATCAAAGAAAGGGAAAACGCCATCTGAGACCACAACCTTAAATCTGAAGCAACAGTTAGCTCAAAAACGGCGAGCGCAACGGGAGCGTAGAGAAGTCATCCAAATCATCACTATGACAGCAGCTTTTGGAGCGATTATCGGGGTGTTGCTGGCTCTGGTGGTTGATCCTAAAGCTGGTGCAGCTGCAGTAGCTGGTCTGCCTTGTCTGGTTCTGTCCTATAAATATCCTCGCAAAGCACTTTGGGCATTCCTGATCTATATGCCTTTTAGTGGCACAATCATTTACTCCATTGGCAATAGTCCACTGCTCCAGCTGGCTAAAGATGGTATCTATATCCCTGCTTTGATTGGTCTAATACAAGAGTGTAAGCAGCAAAGAAAACCGATCATAGTAGCCAAGTCCCTAATGGTACCCTTAGGCATTTTGTGCGCATCAAGTTTGCTGACACTCTTGTTTGCTAATGGTGCCCAGCAACTACTTCCCCCCTGTTCAGATTTACCAGGGATGCGTAGAGGTGTAACCTGCGACGATGGACAGCCGATACTAATGGGAATTTTGGGTTTGAAAGTTTTTTTGGGATACATTCCCTTAATCTTTTGTGCCTACTACCTGATCCGTAGCAAGAAAGAATTACTCTTCCTCTCAAGGATGTTCACAGTTCTGGCTATTATCTGCTGTAGCCTTGCCTTTATTCAGTACATGATGCTGAAAACTGGTAGATGCGCTGGAACCCAATTCAGAGAAGGGGCTGCCTTATTCAAAGCTTCCCTAGATGCTAGATGTTTTGTGGGTGGGTCTTTACTGTATAGTCCTCAAGTGGGACAAATCCGCTTACCGGGAACTTTTGTTGCCCCTTGGCAGTGGGGCTGGTTCCTGATTTCTAATGCCTTTTTTACCTTTGCTACTGCTTTCAGCGACCCCTCAGCTCGTTGGCGAAGTGTTGGTTTAGGTGCCATGGCATCGGTTTTTGTTCTGGCAGTAGTCTCTGGTCAGCGGATTGCTCTGGCTTTGGTGCCAACCGTAACTGTAATCTTGCTGGTTTTAACGGGTCAAGTCACTAACCTTAAACGGTTTTTACCTATTCTGGGGGGATTAGGACTTTTATTGGGAATTGCCGCAACTGCTTTTCCTGAAGTAGTTCAGGAACGGATAGATAGTTTTATCGGTCGTTGGCAAGCTGCACCAGCGGATGATTTTATCCTTCATCAATTTGCTTTTACCTGGCATAGACTCAGAGGCTCATTAATTGGTCTGGGATTAGGACGAGCGACCAACTCTGCTCGTGTTTTCGGTAAAACTAGTTTGGTAGAAACTTGGTTTCCCAAAGTGATGCATGAAGTTGGTCCGCTGGGGCTGCTGGCTTTTCTAATATTTGTAACTGGTATTACTGTACTTACCTTCAAGGCTTACCGCTCAGTGAAAAACAAGGATTTGCGGAGTATCGGTGCCAGCTATTGGGTACTTATTTTGTTTATTAGCTACCAAACCTATTACTATCCCTTGGATGTAGATCCAGTGGCAATCTATTATTGGTTGATGACTGGTGTTATCCTCAAGTTGCCCGAAATAAATCGCCAAGAACAAGAGGAACTACAGAAACTAGAGGCAGAACAGACAAACGATCCTAAACGTAAAAAGAAACGAGGTATCAAGACATCGAAAAAGGGAACAGGGAAACGGCAAAAGGGAAAAGGCAAAAGGCAAACGGTTTTTTCTACAGGTCTGCACGGATAACTGTTCCGTGTACTAAGCTGGTATTGGTTTTACCTCTTAGCTTGAGAATTCTCGAACTTTCCATAAAACCACGGATGTCCAAAGATAGCATGTTAGTTAAACTGTTATCGATTGTCGGCATTATCAGCAGTTAAATGCTTAAGGACAAAGTACTCACAACAACGACAATGATTTCTGTAATTATCCCTACTTACGGACGGGAAGACCCTTTGCGGGATACCCTAGAAGATGTCCTGAAGCAAGACTACCCTGCTTTTGAAGTACTGGTTGTCGATCAAACTCGAAACCACAAACCAGAGATTCAATCCTATTTAGAGCAGCTGGCTAATGCTGGTAAGATTCGCTGGTTCCGGGTTGATTGGGCGAGTTTACCTGGGGCAAGAAATTATGGGGTAAGGCGGGCATCCGGGGACATTATTGTGTTTATCGATGATGATATCAAGATGCCACCGGGGTATTTAACTGCTCATGCTCGTAACTATGAACAATCCCCAGAGATTGGGGCAGTAGCAGGACGAGTATTTGACCGGATGAAGCTAGCGGAGAAAGGAGCAGCAGCAGATTCCCCCACTCCCTCTTACACGATTGAGGACTTGCCTAAGGAGGCCATGGACCCTGGGATTGCATGGTATTACATAGACTTAGTCCATACGGTGAAGCCTCAACGGGTGATCTCAGCCCGAGGCTGCAATATGTCTTTCCGCCGGGAAATTTTTACGAAGTATGGGCTGCACTTTGATGAACAGTTCCGGGGGAGTGCGGTTCGTGAGGAGTCGGATTTTTGTTTGCGATTTAGGCGCACTGGTTATCAAATTTGGTATGACCCAGATGCTTATTTAGTCCATTTAGGAGAAGAAACTGGGGGGTGTCATGATATTAGTACGCGATCGCTTGAGTATCAGTTGACCTTTTATCACAACCATTTCCTGATGGGGATGAAAAATCTTACCCTTAGTGAACAGCTACGGCTGTTTGGTCGTCTATTTGATTGCCACGTCTTAGGGAATCCTCCTTGTAATAAAAGTGGTTCCCCGATTAAAATTATTAGCCGCGCTGGTTTCTACATGTTGGGCTTTTTAAAAGCACTTGGTACACGCATCAAATCTATCTGGGATGATGGTCAAATTTATAGTCGGCTAGACCGTTATAAGGTTGAAGGTTAGTTGGTTGAAGGTTACAAGGTTTAAGGTTACAAGGTTGAAGCTTGTTCGCGTAGCGTGGCCTTTTGGCCAAGGTTACAAGGTTGAAGCCAGTTTTTAAAACTTAAAACTACGATTAAGTAAACCTAATAAGCTCTTGCATCTTTAATTAAAAGCTTTAAAATTTATGATTAATAATTCAGGGTAGTGGTACACAAGTAGTGATTTTAGCACCCGAAACCTTGATCAGACCGTAGCCAAATCACTACATCTTTACCACTACCCAACCTTTAACCTGCCACCGTTAACTGTCAAAAAATTACCCATGAAAATACTAGTTGCTAGCCACTCCTATATTGTTGACCTTAACTGCGAGAAGTTACGAACACTCGCTCAGTTAGAACCTAATATTGAGGTAACTGTGGTGGTTCCCCGGCGCTGGCGTCCTGGTGGTGTCCAAAATCGCATCATTGAAACCCAACCCCGTGAGGAAGGTTCATTTCGGGTGGTACCAGTGTCTAACTTTAGTGAAAATCATCAGGGGCTGCTGACCTTTGGCCTAGATATTATCCCTTTATTGAAACAGTTTCGCCCCGACATTATTCAAGTGGAACAGGGAGCTAAGGCATTAGGTTATGCTCAATTTATTACCCTAAATAAGCTATTGGGACTGAAGGCAAAAAACCTATTTTTAACTTTTTGGAATCTGCCCTACCAAGTGAAATTTCCGGTCTCTGTGTTGGAAGGGTATAACCTGCGCCATACCGATGGACTGATTTGTGGGAATCAGGATGGGGTAGAAATCCTGCGACAACATGGTTATAACGGACCAGCTAAAGTAATGCCCCAATTGGGGGTAGATGAAAGCCTGTTTCGTCCCCAAGCTCAACCAGATTTAAAACAGCAGTTGGGAATTCAACCCGATGACTTTGTGGTGGGATTTGTGGGACGGTTTGTAGAGGAGAAGGGATTACTGACTTTAGGTAAAGCCCTAGCTGGGTTATCTGGGATGCAGTGGAAGTTGCTGCTACTAGGGCGTGGTCCCCTCAAGCCGATATTGATGGAAAAGGCGGCAGAATGGGGAATTAAAGACAAATTAATTTGGATTGAGAGTGTTCCCCATGATGAGGTACCTCGTTATATTAATGTGATGAATACTCTGGTGCTACCATCAGAGACTAATTATAAGTTTAAAACCTTAACTAGTGTAGGTTGGAAGGAACAGTTTGGTCATGTGCTGATTGAGGCTATGGCATCTAAAGTACCAGTAATTGGTTCGGATTCTGGAGAAATTCCCTATGTGATTGGGGATGCTGGGTTGGTGTTTCCTGAAAAAGATGAGTCCGAGTTACGACATTGTTTACAGCAGCTAATCAAGCAACCAGAGTTGGCTGAGAAATTAGGAGATTTGGGTTATGCACGGGCAATGGAGCAGTATACCAATAAGGCGCTAGCTAAACAGCTATTGGATTTTTATGAGGAATTAATGCAGAATTAATAATTTAGAATTAATAATTTAGAATTAATAATTTAGAATTTAGAATTTAGAATGTAGAACTTAGAATTTAGAATTCACAATTTTAGAATGTAGAACTTAGAATTTGGAATTCTGCATTCTTAATTCTGCATTCTTAATTATGCATTCTACATTCTTCATTCTTCGCTACCACCTCTATGGACTGTTTTCACCCATTTCAAGCGTTTAGGACGCACAGACATCCGAGCGGTAGTAGCGGCCATCACTAGCATCCAGTGCAATAGATAAAGGTTTCCCCTCAAGGTCTGCAAGAGAGGAACCAACAGGTTAGAAACACGTAATCGTCGATTTTGATTGGTGCGGCGCAGCCCGACCAACATCCCAATCACTGATACGGTGACAGTTAGACCAGTAATGGGGCTAAAAATAGGTAGACGGTTACGGGCAATAGCCATCAAACAGTCTGGTACAGCAGCAGTGGGCAAAAAGTACTGGATGATCAAGTAGGTAAATAAATCTATAGTTTTCCGCAAACCTAGGCGGTTACTTACAATTAAACGCCAGTAATCTAGATAGCGCTGGTACCCCCCTTCTGCCCAACGGTTCCGTTGATGCCAGAGTGCGATCGCACTGGTGACTCCTTCTTCTTCTACTGGCGGGTAATTGAGAAAGCCAATATCCCACTGATCGAGGTGTAGGCGAATGGTTAAATCTAAGTCGTCGGTGATAGTTTCTTCATTCCAGGCACCGCAACGCTGTAGTGCGGAACGCCGGACAAACTGACCATTGCCCCGCAATTCAGCAATCCCACCCACTGCTATACGTTGCTGTTGGAAATAGCTGTCTAGAGCCATTTCTGCCATTTGCCCTCGTGTCCAGAAATTCAGTGCTGCATTTGCGATCGCTTTTCTGACCTGCACTGCTCCCACTCGCGGGTTATTAAATAAGGGCAACACCCGCCTTAGCATATCTTTGGGAACTTTAGCATCTGCATCAAATACTGCTACAATCTCCCCTTTCGTTAAACCCAGTACCTGATTGAGTGCTCCTGATTTCCCTCCCCCGGCATTAGCACTCCGGTGCAGTACCTTCAACTGGTCGTATGTTGCTGCTAACTTATCTAAGATTTCTGGTGTTTGGTCAGTACTGTAATCGTCAATTACCCACAGTTCATACTGATTTTTGGGGTAGTCTAATTGACACAGAGACTGAACTAAATTACTGATGACACTTTCTTCATTTTTTGCTGCTACTAGCAGAGACACAAAGGGAAAATCGTCTTTCTCCTCATCTAAACAGGGTTGAGGGGTTTTTAACGGTTGAGCCAGCAATAATCGTAGGGAATGAATTCCTACGATCGTTGTTAAGCTCAAGCTCACCCAGATCCCCCAAGACACCAAATGCAGTGCTATTGTCATGCACCACACTATGGTTAACACTAAAGCTGCTTTGCGTCGGCGTCCTTCTAGTCCCTGGAAAAATAAGGTAGTTTCAAACTCTTCCTCTGACAAGTTAGACAGCATAGAGCCAAGTTGGTTCAGCTCTTGGCTTGGCGCTTTTTCTGACCAGGAATTCTCCGACATAAGTTATGTACTGCAACTACCAACGAAGGCCACTAATGCCTTATTCTATCCGAAAGTGTTACAAAATTGTTAATTTCTATCAAGGAAGGTATAGTTTAGGACATAAAATCTGATCTGGGGTGTCAAGGGAATAGGGAATAGAAACATTTGTTAACCTTTACTTGGATTGCTATCGACTACTATCAATAGGGTTATCTTTTAGGTTAAGTCTGCCTCAAGCCTGAATCCTCAATCCTCAAGGCTAATCCCTATCATTTATAACAGCCAGAGTTCCCGCTAGAAAACTCTGGCGACAGGCATGACGCTGAATCTTACCACTAGATGTCTTGGGAATAGTACCTGGTTTGAGTAACAGAGCAGTATGAACCTGCAAATCGTGATGTTGTAATACTGCTCGTCGGATTAACCGGATTAACTCTTTGGTATCAAGGGCATGGTCTTTCGCCCCATTACCAGGATCAGAAGTAGCTAGCCGAGTAGATTTCCAATAGCTACGTTCTACCTCAGCAATCACCACTAACTGTTCCTCACCAGCAATATTAACTGAAAATCCTGCCGAACACGTCGGTCTGAGCAAGGAGTGGGTCTTTTCTACGGTCCATTCAATATCTTGGGGATAGTGGTTACGACCATTGATAATGATCAGATCCTTCAGACGACCAGTAATAAATAATTCACCATCGACCATGAATCCCAAGTCACCGGTACGCATAAATGACTCCTCCCCCATCGATGCTAGAGTTACGCGAAAGTTGCCTTCTGTTGCTGCCGGTTGATTCCAGTAACCTTGGGCAATGCTTGGTCCTGATACCGAGATTTCTCCGACTTGTCCTGGGTCACATGGGGTTAAGGTTTCAGGATGGATAATTACAATCTGCTGGTCTGGCAGACTTTGACCACAGCCTACTAGGGTAAGGGTACCTTCTTGCTCAACAGTAGCTGGCACAACTTTATTTTGCTCTAATGCTGCCCCTTCAACTGTTTTTAAGACAATTGGAGCGCTTTTGAGACCACCAGAAACCATTAAGGTGGCTTCAGCCATGCCATAGCAAGGGTAGAATGCTTCTCGGCGGAAGCCACAGGACTCAAACTTTGTGGCAAACCGCTCCAAGATGGCGGAGTTAATTGGCTCAGCTCCGTTAAAGGCAATATCCCAACTACTCAAATCCAAGTTTGTTAGTTGTTCCGGCTTGATTTTGCGTACGCATAAGTCGTAAGCAAAGTTTGGTCCGCCACTGCTGGTAGCTCGATAGTGGGAAATCGCTTTTAACCAGCGGATTGGACTTTGCAAAAACATCAACGGGGACATAAGCGTAGCTGGAAAGCCGCCGTATAGAGGTTGGAGTATGCCACCAATCAGACCCATGTCATGGTACATCGGTAACCAACTCACCACACTGCTGTGGTCGGTGTGCTCAAAATACTGATAGATAGCAGCTGAATTATGGACTAGGTTGCTGTGGCTAATCATCACTCCCTTCGGCTGAGCGGTTGAACCAGAGGTGTATTGGAGAAAAGCCATGGTGCTAGCATCTATAGCTGGTTGCTGCCATGATTGAGCTAAGTTGCTGTTGATGTTTTCTGTGGCTACCCACTGCAGTGTCTTCAGTTCTGGAGCCTGAGTAAACCTGCGCTCTAAATTAGACAGGATTGCTTGGGTAGTTAGGGCTACCCTTGCCTGGGAATCTTTGACAATTCCCTGAACACGGACAAGGGAGCGGTTGGGTCTGGGAGGATAAGCGGGGACAGCTACAACCCCAGCGTACAGACACCCAAAAAATGCACAAATATAGTCTAGACCAGGAGGATAAAGGAGTAGGGCAGTTTCTCCTGGGGAATATATTGATTGCAGGTGAAACGCGATCGCTTGGGCTTGTTGCTCCAACTGTTGGTAAGTCAGAGTGACCTGTTCGGTTTCTCCATCCACCAAAAAGGTATATGCGATCGCATCTGGCTGGTTAACTGCTCTGTAGCGCAGGATATCAACTAACGTTGCTGCTTGGAGAATAGTTTCTGACACCTTTTACCCCTGCACTCAAAAACTGACATAAACAAAACTTACACAAAACATTTCAAACCATTACTTTAGCCTAATTACCCCATCACCAACTATGCTCCTATTTAGAAGTTTTAGGCTAATAGCTTCGAGTAGTAATAATTTATTTTCCTGGATTTTTTAACATAAATTGCCGAAATAATCCAGCAATTATTAAAAATATCCCCCTTCTCACACTCTTACCGAAATTACCTATTTCCTAGTTACACGAATTTGCTGCCCCGAGGCCATCCAAACAACTGTAGTTTGTAAAAGAAATTGGGGAACAAAGCAAAGAGGTATTTGAATATTTTAAAGCTAAAAGGCTCATCATAAGTTCCCACCCATTCTTTGTTTTTCTCAATCCAGCTGGCGATTGTATTAGCCACTTTTTCAGCAGGAGGAGCAGAATTGACTCGGTTGGCTCGGATTTTATAACCTTTTTCATTGAGACGGTTCACTGGTGCCCAAGCCAAGGGACCGCTGATCACACCAGGACGGTAAAGCCTCATGCGAATTTGATGATTGCTGGCGTGGTAAACGATTGGTCCAACACCTGACCAGTAATAGTGCAAAGCGATTTTACCAGAATGATAGACTGGACCAAAACAAGAAGGGCTACCATCTGCAATCGAACCAATAGCAACCACATCCAGGGGTCGCTCGCGCTTTAGCTTGGCTGCTTCCAGGGCTACCAATGCTGGCCAACTGTAGTTAACACGGTTCATTGATTCTACTATCTCAACCAGTGGCACTCCTCCATCCCCTACTTCAGTTTCGATTTGTCCTGCATTCAGGATAATCACATCGGGGTCATACTCAAGCAACTTTTGGGCATCCTCAAGGGTTTGTTGTTGAGACACACACAATGTATTGAAATAGTCACCTTCGAGGGTTTCTTGACGGGTGACACCAACTACTTGCCAACCACGATTGATGTACTCTTGACCTAACGCACTGCCGAGGGTGCCGGAAATTCCTGTGATTACAACAGTTTTCATGCTAACAAGTCTCCTTAATATAATCTGCCACTCGCAGTGCATTAGCTACAATGGTTAAAGCAGGACTAACCCCCAACGAGGTTGGCATAAATCCACCATCCACAACAAATACATTGTCATGATCGTGCAAACGGCAGTATGGGTCAAGCACTGATGTTTTGGGATCGGTACCAAAACGTGTGGTGCCCACTTGATGGGCTGTATGGCGATCATCTTTATCCCCGGTGGCACCAAACATAAATACTACCCCAGCATGGCGCATCACTTTCTTGAGCTGGCGCATATAGTAACGGGAGCGGTAAATATCGTAAGGATGAAATTTGTGGACTAGACGGATCGCTCCTGTGTTGGTAACTTCTACCCTATTTTCGGCTTGGGGCAAGTCTTCGACAAAACCTGTCATCGCCAGTATCCGTTTGAGTAGGAATTTTGCGATCGCATCTGGAATCGGTACTGGTAAATTTTCTTGTATGCTCAGATGCCCAGGGATTGGCACAGTTTGGGAATACCCGAGCTTATGGGGAAAATCCCCTGAACCAAAATAAAGATCGGTGAAGCCTAACTGCTTGATGAAGGTATCTGCGCCACCGGTAGGTTGACTAAACAACCCAGCCGCCAAAGCACCGCAATGGTACATATAATTTCTGCCCACCTGACCACTACGACCAGTTAACCCAGATTTGATCAGGATTACTGGGCTACCGATGGCTCCAGCTGCTATAATATAAGTTTTAGCTTTTATGGTTTCGATGGTACCAGTATCGCGCCAGCGAAGTTTTACACCAACCACCTTACCTTGAGCGTTGGTAACCAAGCACTCTGCTTCTGTATTAGTTTTTAGCTGGAGATGATAATTGCGGACTGCCCCATCAATAGCACATACCAAGGTCGAAGCACGAGAGTCATTGGGGCAGTAGTAGCCTGGACATTTGGGACAGCGAAGGCAACGGTTAAAGTCTATGCCAAGGGGTAAGTGGAAGGGAGTAAATCCCGCTTTTTCAATCCCCCGCTCCAATTTCTGATTGATCGGCTCAAGGGGAGGAGTCTTGGCCGGATAGCTGTGGGCTGGTGTCTCTACATGGATGATTTTCTTAGGATCATCTCCAGCAACATGGAATAATGACTCGGCCTGATCGAAATAGGGGGAGAGCTGATCATAAGTAATTGGCCAATCCCAGAGGTGACGTGGTAGCCATTCACTATAGTACTTGCCAGGATGGAAATCATTGCGGCTCGGACGCATCAACACTCCACCATAGAGGGAGGTACCACCACCAAGAATTCCGCCAATAAACAATCGGGTATTACGCCCATTAACCTCGATGGTGCGGTCATCAAAAGCTGCCATGTCGATCAGCATTCGTTGCTCGTCCTGGTAAGGTTCACTGTCAATGAATCGGGAGCCACGCTCAACCAGTAAAACCTGCTTACCAGCTTTAGCTAGCGCCAACGCAACAGTTCCTCCACCAGCTCCGCTACCAATGATGATGGCATCAAAATCGTTTGTCATATAGTAAAGGGAACAGGGAATAGGGAATAGGGAATAGGGAGTAGGGAGTAGGGAGTAGGGAGTAGGGATTAGGGAGTAGGGAGTAGGGAGCAGGAATAAGTAAAGACATAAGATGTAGGAGATCAAAGGTAAGAGGGTAAAAAACCTGTGTACCTCGTAGGGAGCAGGAAAGAAAGAAAAGGTAACAAAGAAAAGGTAAAAAATTCTTTGTACCTCTGCAGTCTTGATGCAGCAAGTACGATAATAGCGATGCATCGCTATTCCCTATTTCCTATTCCCGATTCCCGATTCCCGATTCCCGATTCCCGATTCCCGATTCCCGATTCCCGATTCCCGATTCCCTATTGCTTCCTATTGCTTCATTGTCGAACAAACACCTTATCTAAACGTTTTTCCCATTTCTTCTGATTAGCCATAGCATCTTGAACGAAGGGTGACCAAGCAATCAGTTGAATGAATAATTGATTAATCCATGAAACAGGAAAACGTAGCGGTCTGACAATATCTAGAAATAAAACCACCCGCATCCCATCGGTTTCATTCCATACCTCATGGGGGAAGCTATCATCAAACATCATTGTTTTTCCTTCTTCCCAATAGCGAATGTCGTTACCAACACGAATCCGACAATTTTCCTTCGGTTCAGGAACAATTAATCCTAGATGATATCGGATAACCCCTTTATAGGGTCCCCGATGTTTAGGGATATGCTTACCTGGTAATAGGATTGAAAAAAATGCCGTTTTCATGCCAGGAATTTTTTCAATCATACGAGTGGTTTCCGGACATTTTTCACAATTCTGTTTAACTTTGATTCCATAGGCATAAAGGCCATAGGTTTTCCACAGATTATCCGTGCTGACATACTCGGCCTGGTCTGGGGAAAGATCGTGGAAGTTAGGTATAATATCTCTATATTTCAGGATTTGATCTAGCTCTTGGCGAATCGTCATCCATTTGGGTTCTAACTCGGCTACCCAATCAAATTGAGAAGGATCAACGAAAGTTGAATTAGCAATTAATGAGTAATCAGTAATTAGCTTTTCAAACTTGAGGATAAGTGGTCTACCAATACCATAGATCAGGAAATCCCTAGCTTTTCCCCTAAGAGCGTCTAAAGAACGTTTCATGATTAATAAAATTAGCTGCGCTTAGAGGGATATGTTACCATACCTAATTATTTTTTTTACTAGTTGCTAAAAAAAATTATAAATTCCTAGTGATGGTCGTAATTAGTCACTGGGAATTAGTAATCTTGAACACATTTAGCTATCAGCTGATCCAATAACAACCTTAGGATTCTGATCCAGCAACATTCAACTGACTCAACAGATCGGTAATACTACGCTGTTGAAGTTGACTCTGTCGCCATTGACCTACTGCCTCTAAAGTGCCATCAAGAAATCGCAGCCGACATTCCCGACGTTTAATCTTACCACTAGAGGTCTTGGGAATACTTCCGGTCTTCAGCAGCACAATCCCATAAACATCAGCAATATGCTCTTGGGCTACTGCTTGACGAATGGCTGCCACTACTTCATCAACTACTAAGTGTCTCAGGTAACTCCGCTTGATCTCTTGAGCAATAACTAATCGTTCTTCTCCTTCTAAATCTACAGAAAACGCTGCACTAGCATTGGGTCGTAGGGCTGGATGACTCTTCTCAACCGTTGCTTCAATATGCTGGGGATAGCGGTTGTTGCCCCAGAGGATCATCAATTCTTTGAGGCGACCGGTGATAAACAGTTCCCCATCTTTTAGAAATCCTAAGTCTCCGGTGCGCAGAAATGGTCCAGTGCCGGTGTCTTTGATATAGGCACCAAATGTGCGTTCTGTTTCCTCTGGTTGATTCCAATAGCCCTTGCCGACACCATTACCAGATACCCAAATTTCCCCGACTTTATTTTCTGGGCACTCTATTAAGGTTTCCGGGTCAACAATTACCACGTGATCACCTAACCAGGGCTGACCACAGCTGACAATCCCTTGTGCTCCCTTTTGGTCTTTAGTCGCAGCTACCACCTGATTTTCTCCTAGGGCACCTTGCTCAACATACTTAATCACCAGAGGGTTAGCTTTCAATCCCCCGGAAATAAATAATGTAGTTTCAGCCATACCGTAGCAGGGATAAAATGCTTCTGCTCTAAACCCACAAGGGGCAAAGGTCTTGGCAAACCGTTCTAGGGTTTCGGCTCGAATCGGTTCAGCACCTGAAAACGCTACTTCCCAACTACTAAGGTCTAGAGTTTCCATCTGTTCCGGAGTGACCTGACGACACAATAAGTCATAGGCAAAATTGGGACCACCACTGGTGGTGGCTTGATAGCGGGAAATCCCTTGCAGCCAGCAAACTGGTTTCTGTATCAAGGCTACTGGTGACATGAGTGTAACGGGAAATCTCCCATAGATGGGCTGGATCACACCACCGATCAAACCCATATCATGAAACAAAGGTAACCAGATCACTCCTTGACTTTTAAGGGTATGCTCGAAGCACTGATAGATCAAGGCTGAATTGTGCAGGATATTGCCATGGGTCACCATTACCCCTTTTGGCTTACCGGTAGACCCTGAGGTGTACTGTAAAAACGCTAAGCTATCGTGATCTGGGCGCTCGGTTTCAATCCAGTCTGATGCTAGAGACGGGGAAATTTTATTGCTTTCTATCCAAGACAGTTGAGTTAAGCTTGGGGCTAATTCTGGATTGGAGGCACACTGCTGCTGGATTCTTTTCCATAAGTCTGTGGTAGTAAGCGCTACTGTGGCTTGGGCAGAAATTACCCGCTGCTGTAATTGGGCAATAGCCTGTTTAGACCGGGGGGGATTAGCGGTGACTGCTACAACCGAGGCATACAGACATCCAAAGAAAGCAGCAATGAACTCTAACCCAGCGGTATAGGGGTAGACTAATAAGGCACGGGAACCCCTGGCAACTAGAGACTGTAGCTGAGCAGCAATGGCTCTGGCCTGTTGATCTAACTGTTGATAGGTTAGATGTCCAGATTCTGTTTCCCCGTCTGCTAGGAAAGTGTAAGCAATTTGGTTAGGTTGGTTTATCGCTCTATCGACCACGAGATCGACTAAGTTGGAGTATTTAGCTTTATGGTTTGCCATTATGCGATCGCGAATTATCCCTGCTTTGTTTCCCCTCATACCAAGCTTAGACGCGAGGTTACCAGACCCAATCAACAAAATCTGTTTCGTAAGATGCAGATTTTTCGATGCAGAATAGCTTACCTGTCAAACGCTATCGACGCAAGAGGGTAGACTTGACATGATTGATAGAATTTTTCACAAGTTTTGGTAGTTCATGGCAAAATAACCATCAAGTCAACCCCGAAAATAGCAATTCATTGGCTTCAACAGTGGCAACTAACGCTAAATGGAGCGATAATCTCTGTTTAGAACATTATTAGCTGAGATTGAAGGTTCACAACTAGGCTCAATGATCGAAAAGTCATGGAGGGGTAAGGCCAGACGATCACCCAGTGCCAGTAACTGGAGTTGGGTGATTTAATCTTTTAGTGTGGTGAAGGAGTGCAACATGGAATTGTTGAACCAGGTCTGGAACGGGAAAGAAAGGTCACCGGCTACTGTAGTTACCAGTGATCACAAATCTACCGTCAGTTCCCCAAAATTATCTCAAGAAGCATCAAGCATTGCCACTTGGTTAGTGTCCAAGCTAGCAGACGTACTTGAACTGGATGCCCAAGAAATCGATATTCATCGGGATTTTACCGATTATGGTTTAAATTCTATTGAAGCTGTTAACTTATCCGGAGAACTGGAGAATTTCCTCGGACATCGGCTTTCCCCAACGCTTTTATGGGATCACGACAATATTGAGGCATTGGCTGAGTATTTGGCGGAATACGTTGCTAAACAACCAAAAGACAGCTCGCAAGCTAACCATGAAACTTCATCGGCGAGGTCAATACCTGAAACGAATGGTCATATATCGGCCAAAAACGGGCTAATCCCAAATCAAGATGCAGAAAAGCTAGACAATCGAGATATCCCACCGGAATACCACAATTTCCACCTATACCCAGAATACCGCAAACTGCAATTGCAACAGGAGGAAATTAAAGCTCTCGGGGTTAACAATCCTTTCTTTACCCCCCAAGAACGGGTAGTCAACAACACCACCCAGATTGGTGGTCGGGAACTGATTAATTATGCCACTTATAACTATCTGGGCATGTGTGGTGACCCAGTGATCTCTCAAGCAGCAAAGGATGCCATAGATCGTTATGGTACCTCCGCCTGTGCTAGCCGTCTGTTGTCAGGGGAAAAACCCTTACATCGAGAGCTAGAAAAAGAAATTGCTGACTTTATTGGTACTGAGGATAGTATCGTCTATGTGGGCGGTCATGCTACTAACGTAACTACTATTAGTCACCTATTTGGCAAAAACGACCTAATCTTACATGATTCTCTGAGCCACAACAGCATTCTACAGGGATGCATCCTGTCGGGAGCGAGCATTATTGCTTTTCCTCATAATGACTGTCAGGCATTGGATAAAATACTCCAGGAGCGTCGTCACCAGTATCAACGGGTACTGATTGTGATCGAAGGGGTTTACAGTACTGATGGTGACATTCCCGATTTGCCTGAGTTCATTGCAGTCAAGAAACGCCACAAAGCTTTCCTGATGGTAGATGAAGCTCACTCCATCGGGGTACTAGGCAAACACGGTCGAGGGGTTGGTGAGTTCTGTGGGGTTGATCCCGCTGATGTAGATTTGTGGATGGGTACCCTCAGCAAGTCGTTTGCGAGCTGCGGTGGCTATATTGCTGGTTGCGCTGCTGTGGTAGAATACCTCAAGTATACCTCCCCGGGATTTGTCTATAGTGTTGGCATAGCTCCTCCTAATGCAGCCTCCGTGCTGGCTTCCATAAGGCTACTCAAGGCAGAACCAGATCGAGTTGCACTGTTGCACCAGCGAGCTAAACTTTTCCTGGAATTAGCCCAGAAACAGGGACTCAACACAGGGACGAGTAAAGACTCTCCAGTGATTCCAATTATTGTGGGGGATGCGTTGAAGTCGGTGCAACTGTCTCAGAATCTCTTTAAGCGTGGCATCAATGTCCCGTTTATGTTCTACCCATCGGTGCCGCAAAATGCTGCCCGCCTGCGCTTCTTTATCACCTGTAACCATACGGAGGAGCAAATTCGCTTTACGGTGAACACCCTGGCTCAAGAAGTAGCAAAGCAACAGCCGGACGATAGTACCCAGACATCACCCTTAGAGTAACTAAGATTAACTATCTTCATAGTAACTATACTGCACAGGGTCATAACCTGAGCTAATTGATGATCCCCCCCATCCACCCTTAATAAGGGGGGGGAAGCTAATTGAAGATTCCACCTTTAACAAAGGGGGAGATGATCCCCCCCATCCCCCCTTAATAAGGGGGGGGAAGAAATGTAACGCTCAGTTTAAGCTGGTGCTAAGTATAACTACTGAGAACTCAATCTAAGGGAAAACTGGCAACTTACAGATTACAAACCCCGTTGGCGGATTGAGTGGAAATTAACTCGGGGATCAGACTATATATATTAGCAAACCTTAGCAACTAACTAACTGGGGAAAAGTATCCCACCCCGTTACCTAATAGTTAGTGGCTGACAGGTAATCCGCCAAGGACATCTTTCCAACTCGGGTTTTGTTAAGCCAGCTGTGATCAATTGATACATTCTGATAAATCAATTCCGGAAAACCTAACTATCGTTTCAGGTGCCACTTATGCGAGTTTTATTGCTATATCCTCTGTTTCCGAAAAGTTTCTGGTCAATGGAGAAAACCATTGAGTTGGTTAATCGCAAGGCACTGATGCCACCCCTAGGTTTGGTGACAGTAGCAGCGATATTACCTCAGACATGGTCCTTTAAACTGGTTGACCGCAATGTATCTGAGGTAACGGAGGCAGAATGGGATTGGGCTGAGATGGTGATTCTCTCAGGTATGATCGTCCAGAAAAAAGATTTTCTTGAGCTAATTCAGGAAGCTAAGCGCCGTGGGAAAAAGGTAGCTGTCGGTGGTCCTTACCCGACTACCTCACCCCACGAACCTGAAGCGGCTGGGGCAGATTACTTGATTTTGGATGAAGGGGAAATTACCCTACCGATGTTTGTCTCAGCGATTGAACGGGGCGAGAGTCAAGGGGTTTTCCGTGCTAATGGTGAGAAGCCGGATGTTACGGAAACCCCAATCCCCCGCTTTGATCTTCTGGACCTGGAAGCCTATGACACTATGGCAATCCAGTTCTCTCGGGGTTGTCCATTTCAGTGCGAATTCTGCGATATTATTGTCCTCTACGGTCGCAAACCCCGTACTAAAGCTCCCGAGCAGTTGTTAGCTGAACTAGAACGCCTCTTAGAACTGAATTTCCAAGGGGGGATTTTTCTAGTCGATGACAACTTTATTGGCAATAAGCGCAATGTCAAGATTCTGCTGAAAGCCATGAAGGTCTGGATGGCTGAACATGAGTATCCTTTTAGCTTTATCACAGAAGCTTCAGTGGATTTGGCTCAAGACCAAGAACTGATGGACCTGATGGTCGATTGTAATTTTAAAGTGGTCTTTTTGGGCATTGAAACTCCTGATGAAGACAGCCTTACCCTGACTAAAAAGTTCCAAAATACTCGGGATTCTCTGAGTGAATCGGTGGATGCGATTACCAATGCCGGTCTGAGGGTGATGGCTGGGTTTATCATGGGCTTTGATGGGGAAAAACCAGGCGCAGGCGATCGCATTGTCCAGTTTATTGAGAAAACCTCGATTCCTATTGCCTTGTTTAGTATGTTGCAGGCATTGCCTAATACTGCTCTGTGGCATCGCCTTGAAAAAGAAGGACGACTTCTCGATGGTGGGGCTAATATTAACCAAACCACTTTGATCAATTTTGTTCCAACTCGGCCAGTGGAAGAAATTGCTCGTGAATATGTCGAGGCGTTTTGGACTCTGTATGATCCAGAGCGATTTTTAAACCGCACCTACAACCACTTTATGAAGCTTGGTCTACCGAGGCATGCTGTACCTCGTCGGATCGATTGGATAACTATCCGGGCGCTACTAACTCTATGCTGGCGACAAGGGGTTGTCCGTAAGACCCGCTGGACCTTCTGGAATAGTCTGTTTAAGCTGATCCAGCAGAAACCGAAAGTGGTGGGCTCTTTCTTTGTGGTTTGTGCCTACGCGGAACACTTCCTCGAATATCGCCAAATTGTCCGTGACCAAATTGAGGCTCAGCTGGCTGAATTTATGACTAATAAACCATCACCTTTACCGGCTAAGAATGAGGAAGCACCGGTAAGCGAATCCGCGATCGCATAATTCATTCTTTAGGGAACAGGGAATAGGGAGTAGGGAGTAGGGAGTAGGGAGTAGGGGGTGTTGCTTAATAATGGAATGATTTTAAGAGTCAGGTAGAATGGGCATCTGTGGAATGGGCATCTTGCCCGTTATCTATGGAATGGGCATCTGTGGAATGGGCATCTTGCCCGTTATCTATGGAATGGGCATCTGTGGAATGGGCATCTTGCCCGTTATCTATGGAATGGTCATCTGTGGAATGGGCATCTTGCCCGTTATCTATGGAATGGTCATCTGTGGAATGGGCATCTTGCCCGTTATCTATGGAATGGTCATCTGTGGAATGGGCATCTTGCCCGTTTCGTCCTTATTTTCGCGCGGGCAGGATGCCCACTCTACTTCTATTCATTCCAAGACTGACCCAACGCCCCCGATTCCCGATTCCCGATTCCCGATTCCCGATTCCCGACTCCCGACTCCCTGTTCCCTGTTCCCGACTCCCTGTTCCCTATAGATTCAACCATGACCTTCAATCAACAGCACGCCATTATCACAGGGGGCTCCAGTGGGATTGGCAAAGCCACTGCTAAATTATTAGCCCAGAAGGGAGCTAATCTGACTTTGATTGCTAGGGATACAGCTAAGCTAGAGCAGGCTAAAGTCGAGATTGAAGGGATGCGATGTTCCTTTGGAACCGCTTTGCGATCGCATCCGCAACCAAAAATTCTCACTATTTCTGCTGATGTTTCCCAGCAGATACAGGTAGAAGCAGCCATTGAGCAAGCAATTAACCAAATCGGTCCTGCTGACCTATTAATCACTAGCGCTGGTATTGCTCATCCCGGTTACTTCCAAGAGCTGCCCATAGAGGTATTTGAACAAACCATGGCAGTTAACTATTTTGGTTCCCTCTATGCTATTAAAGCAGTACTACCTAGCATGGTAAAGCAACACAAGGGTCATATTGTACTGCTATCTTCCGGTGCTGGACTGATTGGTATTTATGGCTATACCCCTTACAGTCCCAGTAAATTTGCCCTGCGGGGTTTAGCGGAATCCTTGCGCGGTGAGTTAAAGCCCCAAGGTATTCATGTTTCTATTGTCTATCCTCCCGATACCGATACCCCACAACTGGAAGCCGAAAATAAAACCAAGCCCCTGGAAACTAAGATGATTACTGGCAGTGCCCAGATGTGGAGTGCAACTGCCGTAGCTGATCAGATTGTACGAGGTATTGAGAAAAAGCAGTTTGGGATCATGCCAGGATTCGAGATGAGATTACTAGGCCGGTTCCATAGTTTGCTCGCTCCGGTATTGAATTGGTATTTTGATCGGATTGTTACAGGGAATCGGGAATCGGGAATCGGGAATCGGGAGTCGGGAATCGGGAATCGGGGGAAGACTAGTTTGAAGGATTAGACAGTCGGGAGTCGGGAGTCGGGAGCCGGATAATTACCCTTGATAAAAATCTCCCCATCTCCCCATCTCCCCATCTCCCCATCTCCCCATCTCCCCATCTCCCCATCTCCCCATCTCCCCACAAACTCTCTATGAATTACAAGGCATCAGCTGAGTTAAGCGCAGAACAATCTCATCAATTCCTTTTTCTAAGACTTTTCCTGACTGGGATGGTTGATTAACCATGATGCTAAACACGATAGTGCCGTAATCGGGATGTTCGAGATATCCAGACAAAGCTTTAACTCCTCTGAGGGTGCCGGTTTTGGCTTGAACTTTAGTTTGTGTAGAGGGATGACGCAACCGATT
Organism: Moorena sp. SIO4G3; assembly: GCF_010692305.1. Classification (NCBI taxonomy): domain Bacteria; kingdom Bacillati; phylum Cyanobacteriota; class Cyanophyceae; order Coleofasciculales; family Coleofasciculaceae; genus Moorena; species Moorena sp. SIO4G3. Next base: position 115,158 of record NZ_JAAHIG010000011.1, read on the forward strand.
TTTGAGAGTACCGCTCACTCCCGCCACCGGTAAAGAGGCTAGGAAAACTTGGTTATTATTGGCATCACTCATCCCTTTGAGAGTGGTTATAAATGCCTCCGGAGTCGCTAAATTTTTCCGGGATAAGCCAGACCCATCTACCAGTCGATAACTATTAGGGTCAACTCCCAATTCTGCCAAAGCATCCTGCACTGCTTCCGACCCGCCAATATAGCGCAATAACGTATCAGCATAACTATTGTGGCTTTTTAGATTCGTTATCTTCACCCATTCTTTCATTGACTTAGATCGAATAGGAGTATTGGGATGAAGCTTGTTTAATGCTGCCGCTGTAGTTAATAGTTTGATGTTAGAAGCAGGGATCAAGTATTGATTAGCATTGTGGCTGTAGAAAACCTTCTCTTCCGATAATGATTCAACCACAATCCCCCATTTCCCTCTCGCCAAGGAAGGATGATCGATAATCGAGTCAATCACTGGTGGCAGAAACTCCGGACAAATGCCATTCTTGTTCGTTTCCGGAGGGGGAACAGGGATTTTAATGGAATCGGTCGGAGCTGTCTCTGGAGGAAGCACAGAAATTTCCAAAGATTTTCCCTCTTGCCTTAAGTCCGCAACTGTTCTAGCGTTAGCTTTTCTAGACGTAATAGGAGATACCGTAGTGAGCACAGCTACAGTTAGCATTCCTAAGGATTTCAACCAATAATTCAATTGGGTCATAGTGAGGCAGTCGTGTTGCTACAGTTCAACAGGCACTAACAGATACAAAAAAGCCTTGCTAGTTTAGGGTTTAAACCCAAACTACATCCTACAATACCTTTGACAAAATTAAAGTTTTTTTCTTTGCTTAATTAAAAATAAGCATACCGAAAATCAAGACATTGTAAGAGTCCAGACCTAGACTATAACTAGTAGTTTACTATTCCTGAATTTTATTCAAAAACAGATTATATTTCTATGAATATTAGATGAATTTATCCATTTTTTTTTAAACTTGTTCGCTCTTTGGTTTAAGTCCCTTGGGTTTAAGTTAAAAGTTAAAGGTTATTGGTTTAAGGTTTAAGGTTTAAGGTTGAAAGTTATTTGGTTGTTCGCCTAGGGTGGCCTTTTGGCCAAGGTTGTCTGTCAGAATGCAGCATGGTGAATGCTGCATGGTGAATTCCAAATTCTAAATTCTACATTCACCATTCTTAATTCAAAGGGGAGTTTTGTATTATTCCACCCATAAGCACGCAAATTTGTAATAGGGGAAATAATACATCAAATCTGGCTAAGTTTCAGCAGTTTGCGATCGCGTAGCGTGGCCTACGCGATTGGCCTTTTGGCCACGCTACGCGATCGCATTATTGAGGATTAGATACCCCAGGGTCAAAAAGTAGGGTGTGTTAGGGGCCTCACAGGGGTAGGTTTTTTACATTAAGGTCAAACATCGGGCGACCCAGAGGGAGAGGAAAAGGAAAACAACGAAAAAGCGGCGCTGCATCGCTTGTCTGTACCCCCACACCCCACACCCGGTCACCCCACACCCCTCCTAAATCTTCAACGAAGCGTGGACTGGGAGGATAAAACACCAAGCCGATGGCATCGGC
>NZ_JAAHIG010000110.1:0-24147 GCF_010692305.1 Moorena sp. SIO4G3
TTATCCCCATGGGCATTTATGGCTGTGAGTATCTGTTGGAAAAACGCCTGACGCTCATCTAAGTTTTGACAGAGTGTAATAATTTCTTCGCTTTGGTCAATAAACAGTAATAACTTAGAGTTGGGGTTGCGTTTTGCCCAAACATCAATGCTCATTGCCAGGTTCTGCTGTGGGTTTTGGGCTGCTACCTCTGGTAATTGGGTATTTTTCAAAGCATTATTTAACCCTTGCAAGGGAGTCTCACCAGGACGGATGGGTGGCAAAATACACCATTTCTCTTGATCTTGCCGTAGTTTGGGAATTAATCCTGCCTTTACCAAGCTAGATTTACCCGAACCAGAAGCACCCAACACCACTGTCAGGGGATGAGCTTTGACAAAATAGTCTAACTTTTCTACTAGTAATGTTCTACCGAAAAACAGTGAACTGTGTTTCTCCTCAAAGGAGTTTAAACCGCGATAGGGATTTTGTGACTCATCTAAAGGTGGTGCGGGCGGTAAATTAAGTTTATGTCCAGGAGAAAGAAAGATATATTCTCCCTTATCGTGCTTATTTAAACACCAAATACCAGGGGTTTGTCGCTTACGGTATTTTTTTGTGGGTATTTCGACTCGATTCCGTAAATGTAAATATAATTCTGTTGCTGTAATTACCCCATCTCCAGCCGGTTTACCATTTTTGGCAAGAGGATAGATATCTGCTGCACCTTCTAGGGCTTCTAATAATGCACTAGCAAAAGGGGAATGATGGCCGAATTGACTGCGTACGCTATCTAAATTAAAGTTATCTAAGGCTTTTTGGTCCGAGGCTGAGGACGTAATGATTTGCCAGGCTGGGTCAGTAATAAAACGGTCGTATCGTTCTTGGTGAATTACTTCTGGTGAGGTTAATAAATCCCTAGTATTCGACCATTTAAAAGCACCAGCAAAACAGCAGTCTAGGATACCCAAGAAATGACGACAGGGTAATTTAATTAAAGCATCATGCAACTTGGTCATGGGCAGATAACTATTAGTATCCCCCAGTAAAGCATCTTGAGGAATTAAGTAACCCGCCGGGCCATCATCCCCATTGAGAGCTACTCCATGACCAGCGAAGTAAAATAATAAGCGGTCATTTTCAGTGACTTGTTCCGGTAAGGTTTTTTCTAAAAATTTCTTGAAGTTAGTGAGGCTGGCAAGTTCGTCTAAGCATTCCCAGACTTGATAGCCATGCTTTTTGCGGAGAATTTCCACTAGTTTTTTGGCATCGTTTACGGCAGTGTTCAGGGGGGAAATGCCGTTTGTGTAGTTATTGATGCCGATGATAAATGCGAGATTTCGGGAGAACATATAGCAGTTGGCGATTTTATTAAGTGCCAAATTATGGGTTTTTCTGGAATAGGAATACCCTCTAAGGGCAGGGCTATTTCATTCTCGCCAAAAATAGATAGGGAGATGGGAACCCACCCACCCTGGTCGGGTAATTTTTGAGCCTGAGGGTCGGGATTTTTGCAAAATTTATCGGAAAAAAATTAGTGTTATAATCACGAACTTTTAGTAAGTTAAGTTGATTTACACATAATAATTATTCAGATTTTAATGGCTAAATTTCCTGAATTTTAAGAAAATTTTGCTTGATTTCCTTATCCCCTTATCTCCAAAAATCGTTAACTTATTACATTTTGAAACAGCTCTGCCGCCCCGAAGGGGGGCGGTGAGCAGGAGCTCAGTTCACCCCCCTGTGCTATATCCCTACTAATTCGGGATCTTTAGCAAAACGTATTACCGATGGCACGATAGGTTTCTTTACCAACAATCCCATCAACAATCAAGTAGTCAGGATTAGATTTTTGGAGGGAGTTGTAGTAGCTTTGGAAATTCCTTACTGCCCGTTCTGTTTGGGAGCCAAACTGTCCGTCAAGAAGCACAGAATAGTCGATGTAGCAAATTAAGAACTGCTGGATAAAGCGGACAGCTTCACCGGCTGTTCCCTTTTTCAAAACTGGTAGGTGGGTGACGTAAGCAGCGTTAGCCTGACTAGTTACTTCAGAACCATTAGCTAGTACAGAGTTAGAATTGATAGTGTTAGTTGCCATGAGGGATTTATTTTCCTTAATGATTTGACGTTTACGATGGAATACCTTTTCAGGTTTCGACATTGGACAAAGTTTTTATTATCTGTCTTTTGTCTCTACACCCTTAAGACGATCTCAAAACCCTATTTTGGAATTTTTCGAGTTAGCACCAATTTTTCTCTCTCGACTCACCCCATTCACCCCACTTCACCCTCCCCACACTCCCTACTCCCTATTCCCTGGTCCCTACTCCCTATTCCCAATACAAAAAAATCGGTCAAGTTTGGGTTAACCCCAATCCTTGACCGAATTCTGTACTTTAACTTTCCACAAGTACAGCTGAGCTGCACTCAAATTTGGATAACTCCAGATCAACTAGTACATTCTGATCGAGTTAGTCAGCAACTGCTGGAAAGCAATAACATCCCAACTCATCCTTCATCCTGCTTCATCCTTCCCGGATGTTCTGATAGTTCATATCTTCTACAACTTTGACCTGCTCCCCTTTCGTACCAACAGTTTTTGGAGAGCGAACGCGCCCCGCGTGGCCGTAGGCCAATCGCAGTTCTGTGCTAAGAGTTTTGAGAAAGCGAACGCGCCCCGCGTGGCCGTAGGCCAATCGCTCTTGTGTGCCAAGAGTTTTTGGAGTGCGATTAGTCTTCGGTGATCGCCAATTTTGGTATAACAACCGAAGTATAGTTTAGGACAGAGTATTTTGCTTGAAACGGAGCAGGGAGCATAAATATGTCTTAAGCTTTACTTCGACTGCTATACATTATCGCAGAGATTGCGATCCCTCTTGTCAACATTGGGGTTATTCTCAAGATAGTCACGCACCCTATCACAACTCTTGGATAGCAGTTCATCCAATCCTCCAAACCGCCACAACTTTGCAGTACCGTTATCGTCAAGGGTAGCGATTAAGCTACCATCAGCACTAAGACTTATACTGGTTAATTGGTTTGTTGGCTGCCCTTTTCCTTTTAAAGTAGTCAATCGTTTTCCTGATATATCCCATACATGGATATCATAGCTGTACCCAATAGATGCTAATAAGTTACCATGAATATCAACATCATTTTCCATCATGTATTGCTCAGAATCCTCAAACCCAACTAATTGCTTCCCAGACTTCACTTCTAATAATATTTGATGTCGATCTGATTGATTTTTCCTAGTCGTCATCAACAGCTTGTTATCCGAGCTAAAAACGATATGACTCTCCGGAAAACCCCTATCGTGACTCTTCTCGGACACTTTTTTCCAGGTTTTAGTTTTACTGTTCAAATTCAACAGATGGATAGTATAATCATCCTCCATGACAGCCAGACGCTTGCTATTAGGACTAAAAATAAGCTGGCTAATTGTTTTTTCAAATTTTTCTGATTTATACAATTCCTTCCCATTTAGATTCAAGATGCGAATCGTATTCTCTTTGTCTAGTGCAGCCAATTGCTGACCATCAGGACTAAAAATAATTTGGCTGATTTTGCCTTGAATATCTTTAAATCGCTTCATATCCTTACCCTTCAAATCCAACAAATGGACAGTACCATCTTGTTTTACAGCAGCTATTTGCTTGCCATCGGGGCTCATCCTGAGACTTTTAAACTTCCCCTCAATTGTCTCAATTGTGCTTAACTCTTCCACTTGCTGGTTGTTCTCTATTTCCCACAAGCGAATAGTATTGTCATCACCTCGACTAGCAATTTTGCCATCCGAGCTAGAAATAACCTCACGAATAATACCTTGATGCCCTTTGAGTTCAAATAACTTATCAAACGGATCACGATAAACACTAATAATACCATTATTCGGTTGACCGATAATCAGACGACTATTGGCATCAAAAATGATGCTTCCCGATTGGATTAGAGGTGTCAATTTACTCCAGGATTTATCATCCTCTAAACTACCAAAATACGCAATGCTTTTATCCTGTCCATAGCCGCCTGCAAAGTATCTACCATCAGGGCTAAAAACGAGGTTATCGAAGAGTCGATTATAACACCATTGACACGCATTAAAATCTTTAAAATCTGCTAAATTCCTGCCAGACATAAAGTCTGACAAGCGGAAGGTATTGTCAGATTCGTTAGCTACAACAACTAGCTGGTTCTTGGAGTTAAAACTAATACTCCTGAAATTGTTTTGATCCTTTTTTAATAGCTTCGGTTCATTTCCCGTTAAGTCCCACAGGTAGATAGTGCTTCTATCGTCTGTATAGGCTACAAGCTTCTTGCCATCAGGACTGAAACTGATATCACTGCCGAGATTTTCATACTGTGAGATACAACGTATAAGCTTTGGTGGCTCTTGCTGTTTTCCTTCCAAGTTCCATAGGCGAACAGTACATTTATCGTCAATAGTTGCTAATAAGCTACCATCCTTATTAATATCAAGATTGACTTCACCTGTATGTCCTGAAAATACTTTGGGTAGTGGTGTGCCTTTGAAGTCTTGTAAGCGGACAGTACCATCCTCTGCTGTAGCAATCAGTAACCGATTATCAGACGTAAAAAACATCTTATTAAAGTTTTCAGGCACTTCTATGCGGTTACGTTCTTTCGCTAAATATAATACCTTTCGCAAAGTTTGTAACACTTTAGTTTTAAGCTCATTTTCTGGCTTGAATAAGGATAAGTATCCCGGCCAATATTTTAGGGATTTACCCGCTCGTAAACTAGCAACCAAAGCTTCTAAATCTTGACCTAATTCTAAGTTGGCTTCGGCGGATTGCTGATCAGCCCTGACTTGGCCGATCAAAGCATCTCTCTGTCCAATCAAAGAAAATACTAAACCGGTACCTAACCCCAGTATGACTGCGATCGCCACACCCCAATTCCGACGAGTATTGAAGCTTTTTCGCCGGACGCTACGCTGCACAAACTTAGTTTCTACTTGGTTAAGCCAGTTATGCTCAGAATTGAGTACCTTTTTCAACAAATCCAGACGTGGGTTAGTATGCCAAAGAAACCTTGCCCTCTGCTGGCTTTCCCACTCCTGTGCCGCCGGAGTTAACCGCCGTTGTAGAAGTAAATTTTCCTCATCCTGTTGTTTCCACTCCAGCAACCTTTGCCAACCCCGCACCAAAGCATCATGGGCTGGTTCGACATCAGGATTCCCCTCAACATCTTGTCCTTTCACCAATAACCGTGCTGTGCTAAAACGCTCAATTACTTCCTTGACTAAATCATTTTTCTCGGGGGGATATTCCAATTCTGATAACGGTACGCGCCTACGGGCTAACTCACCCCCACCTAGTGCCACCATCCGCAGCATCACATGACGGATCACTTGCTCATAAGCGGGATTTTCTTGAACTAGCAAATGATACTCTTTATCTGCCCTTTGAGTTAGCGATCGCATTACTCCCCCCAATTCCATATAATCGGCTTGAGTCAACGCCCGATCAATAGTAATACCCCTGTATTGTGCTTCTCTTTGTCGCCTTAAATACTTGAGGTAGAGTTCGCTCAAGGCAAAAGACAGCAGGGGCAATGCTCCGGGCATATCCGCCACTTCATCAATTAATTTTTCTACTAAATCGTGGGGTTGAAAATACATTACCCGTGCTTGAGCCGGTTTTTCTATCGCTTCGTTGAGTTCCCCTCGTGTCATCCCCGGTACAATAAATCGTCCACTTTGCCAAAGATTTATCAGTACCGTGGTTCCCAATTGATTTACTATTTCCGGTGCCAACGTTAAGCCCACATCTGTGATTTGGGGTTCAAAATCAGAACGTAGGCTTAATACTACTCGTAATTGCTCCCGATAGCCATCAATTGCTGCCAGTATCTGTTGGAAAAATTCCTGGCGCTCCTGCTCATCTTGACAGAGTGTAATGATTTCTTCGCTTTGGTCAATAAACAGTAATAACTTGGATTTTGGATTGTTTTTAACCCAAACCGCAATACTTTCAGTGAGAGTTTTTTGTGGGTTTTGTAACTCGACTTTTGGTAATCCGGCCTCAACCAGGGCTTTATTGAGAGCTTGGAAGGGGTTTTCTCCGGGACGAATTGGTGACACTATCGACCATTTACCGGTATTTTCCTGTTTCAACTGGGGAATTAATCCTGCCTTGACCAAGCTAGATTTACCCGAACCGGAAGCACCCAACACCACTGTCAGGGGATTAGCTTTGACAAAATCTTCTAACTTTTCTACTAGTAATGTTCTACCGAAAAACAGGGCACTGTGTTTCTCGTCAAAGGAGTTTAAACCCCGATAGGGATTTTGTGACTCATCTAATGGTGGTGCTGGTGGTAAATTAAGTTCATGTCCCGGAGAAAGAAAGATATATTCTCCTTTATCGTGTTTGTTGAAACACCAAATACCAGGGGTTTGTCGTATCCGGAATTTTTCTGTGGGTATTTCGACTCGATCCCGTAAATATAAATATAATTTTGTGGCTGTAATTACCCCATCGACCGCCGGTTTACCATTGGTAGCAGGAGGATAGATATCTGCTGCCCCTTCTAGGGCTTCTAATAATGCACTCGCAAAAGGGGAATGATTGCCGATTTGACCGCGTTCGCTATCTAAATTAAAGTTATCTAAGGCTTTTTGGTCGGAAGCTGAGGACGTAATGATTTGCCAGGCTGGGTCAGTAATAAAACGGTCATAACGCTCTTGGTGAATTACTTCTGGCGAGGTTAATAAATCCCTAGTACTCGACCATTTAAAAGCACCAGCAAAACAGCAGTCGAGGATACCCAAGAAATGACGACAGGGTAATTGAATTAAAGCATCGTGTAACTTCCTCATGGGCAGATAACTATTAGTATCCCCCAGTAAAGCATCTTGAGGAATTAAGTAACCAGCCGGGCCATCATCCCCATTGAGAGCGACTCCATGACCAGCGAAGTAAAATAATAAGCGGTCATTTTCAGTGACTTGTTCTGGTAAGGTATGAGATAAAAATTTGTTAAAGTTAGACAGAGTTGCCACTTCGTCTAAGCATTCCCAGACTTCGTAATCATGCTTTTTGCGGAGAATTTCCACTAGTTTTTTGGCATCTTTTACGGCAGTGTTCAGGGGAGAAATGCCGTTTGTGTAGTTATTGATACCGATGATCAAGGCGAGATTGCGAGAAAACATATTATTCTCAAATGACTTCTGACTTCTGGCTTCTGACCCCTAGTGGTAATTCAAAATTCAAACTTCAAACTTCAAAATAAAGAAAATCAGTTCGCGCAGCGTGGCCTACGGCCTTAATTTGGCAATTTTTTAATTCTGGAAGCCCCCCGGGTAATTAAAAATTAAAAATTAAAAATTAAAAATATAGAATTGTCCGAATCATTTTGAATTAATAATTTTGAACTTTGAATTGGAGCGCGTTAAGCAACGTGACCTACGGTAAGCGCGACTTGTGGTCTTCAATCAGTGGCGGGTACAAGCCCCCACTGATTGTCATTTTGAATTAATAATTTTTAATTTTGAATTGGAGCAAAGCGACTTGACTTCTGACTTCTGACTTGCGGACTTCTGCTATATGTGGGCGGTATAATCCCGCTCACACAGCAGTGGGATGCTCCCTATTTATTCCCCAGGATAATCTGTTGACTTTACGCAGAAATTATTAGTTTCGTAATAAATCTTTACATACTTTCATTGGCGTATATAGCGTTTATAAATGATATGTAAACCTAGAAGGTATTTTTTGACTGTCCAATAAAACTTCGTATCTTTTTCCCCTCTTGCCTTTCCCCTCCTGGGAGGGGTTAGGGGTGGGTTCCTCTTGTATGCAAGCTTTTTTATACAAGAATTATGTTTACAACCTAGATACAAACCCTATAATGACTAGGCTACTCATTCAAACCCAAACTGTCCCTGTGATGGTCAATCTTCCTGGGATCATCCCCATGACCCCTGCCCAGTTTTCTGAATTCTGTTTAGCCAATCGAGATCTACGAATTGAGCGCACCGCCAGTGGAGAAGTTGTAATTATGCCCCCAGTCTTTTCCGATACAGGCAATCGGAATCTGAAAATTTCTCAACAATTGGCTAACTGGGCTGATCTCGACGGTACGGGTGAAACCTTTGACTCCAGCACCGGCTTTACCTTGCCCAATGGAGCGATCCGCTCTCCAGATGCCTGTTGGATTAAACTGGAGAGCTGGAATGCCTTAACCGAAGAACAGAAAGCTTCCTTTGCCCCCATTTGCCCCGACTTTGTGATCGAGTTACGTTCCGCCAGCGATACACTCAGTGGCTTGCAAGATAAAATGCAAGAATACCTTGACAATGGTACATCACTGGGTTGGTTGATCGACCGCCAAAACCGGAAAATTTACATTTATCGTCCTGATCACAAACCAGAGATTTTGGACAATCCTGAAACCGTTAGCGGTGCTCCGGAACTGGCGGGGTTTGTGCTAAAAATGAGCAAGATTTGGTGAAAGCAATTGTCAGCTATTAGCTATCAGCTATCAGCTATCAGCTATCAGCTATCAGCTATCAGCTATCAGTTATCAGCTATCAGTTATCAGCTATCAGCTATCAGCTATCAGCTATCAGTTATCAGCTATCAGCTATCAGTTATCAGCTATCAGTTATCAGCTTATGGGCTATGGACAGGCTACTTGAGGTGCTTATGGGCATAGGGTAAGCAAAGGGAAGAGCTTTTGAATAAGCGATGCAGCAAGGGAACAGGGGGTTTCCCCCATGAGCGACTGCATCAAGACAACAGGTAAGCATTAGTTTAATCTGAGTTATGGAAAGCTATTCGCGCAGCGTGAGCCTTTAGCTGACGGCTGACGGCTGACCGCTGACGGCTGACCGCTGACCGCTGACCGCTGACCGCTGACCGCTGACCGCTGACTGCTTAAGCATCATTGACTTACATTCTCGGTGGGTTGAGTTTTATTACTAGGTTGGATGTTGTTTGATGGCTTTAATACCAGCCAACCCAGAATAGCCGCGACTAATACCCCAACTCCCCCAATAATCCACCATTTCAGTGTTTTGTTCCCTGAAGAATTATTAGTACTATTATTAACCACAGGATTTGCCACTCTAGTAGTTGTAGCAGTAGTTGTAGCTCCTAAATCAGAGTTATTTTCTAGGGCTTTTTTCACCGCCTGGGAGAAGGCAGTTAACCCCACTGGTTCAGTAAAGTAAACCATGTGATCGCAGCCGATTTCCTGGATTTGCGGTTCTGGGTTCCGGTCTGAACCTACGCTTTTTATACTTTGTACTGTAACAGCGATATCATTTGGTTGCTCAAAGAAAGCCATAGCTACAGCTTTATCAAATAACTTCTGCATTAGTCGTTGCAAGGGACTAGAAGTTTGATTGGCTTCTGCTTTCAGGGCGGCAGGAATAATAGATGTATTACCAGCAATAATTGAGTAAGGTACTTTGGGGTCAGGACTTGCTGCTAATTGTTCCAAGAACTCAGAACTGGGGTCCATCTGGTCTAGGGAAATATCAATAGTTTCAATCTCATCAACAAACCGGTTAATCGCCTTAAGCAACATCCCCATTACTGGTACTGGCCAAGGAAATTCTGACAGCCCATTTAAACCGATACTTAAGGTAGCTAATGCCCAATCTTCAAGCTTAGACCAAGGGCAACCAGCATTGGGTGTACCTAGCATAATTAAATGCCCAACCACCTGATTGCCTCCTTCTCGTTCAATAAACCAACGAGAAACCAACCCTCCCATGGAGTAGGCGACAATGTGAAAAATTTTACCGTGGTTCTCCCCTAACCCTACAGCTTGTAGTCTCTGCTTCAGCAATTTAGCATTCTCTACAATTGAGGTATTTATATTCTCATAATCATAGCTGAGTACCAGGTCATACAGTTCGGCCAGGGGTTTTTCTGTTCCATCCTCCTCAACCTGGGCGGAGCGAAGGCTGGGCAGCAAGCTCTCAGTATCACCAATAATACCGTGTATATAAAGGACTATGCGTTGGGCTTGGGCAACCCGCGACTTGACTTGTTCAACATCTCTTGTATAGTTCACTCCAGAGGCAGTGACATCCGCTGCTGCCAAAATTGGGTAATTAAACTCTAGCCCCAGTTGTTGAGACACTACTTTTTGGAAGAAAATTCGGATCGAACCCCCCAAGCTGCGGCTACCTTCACTAATTGGTTCTGTTAACCGTTCCAGTAAAATCTCCGTTTTGCCCTCCGGGGTGGACCGAGCCCGTCCCAAAGGCAGGAAAAACTCCCCATCGTAGCTAATGGGTAATAGTTGTTCATCAGAAGCAAGGGGTCGATCAACAATAACTTTCAGGGGATTTTTGGGTGTAACGGCTGACGGATTTTCCACCTCAGTTAATTCCAACGCGCTCAAACCAGGATCCGTTCCCCGACTGCTAGTAAACTCAAAGGACTCAATGCCCGGATGGTCCTCCCGCAGTATCGGTGGTAACATATTATTACCTAAATCCCTGGTTGATTGGGTGAGAGTGGTTAGACGTGCCTGGCCTATGAATTCGGAATCTGTGGTTAATTTCACATTTGTTCCCGGCAAAACTGACTCATCTCCTCTGCGAATTTCAGCTGTGTGTAGAGGACGCACGGTAGTAATGCTAATTTGGCTAGTTAACCAGTCATCATAGATTTCGTCTTCTTCTGGTCTGCTGCGGAGGTCACGAGCTGGAATCCTTTGCATCAAGCGGTTCAGGGTACCATTACCGCGACTGGGTGTAGGCAAAAGACGTGGTGGTAGGTCAAGTTCTGGTTGTTGGAGCAAAGTGGCATCAAATTCCGTCGAACAGATAATCAGTTTGAGAATATCTTTAACTTCCGTAATCCCCGCTTTTTGCCATAGTTGTTTGGGGACTTCAGGATAAATTGGATTTCCGCGATTAACCCAGGCTTCATCTCCCTCTTGCCCCGTTGGTTGCAGCAAAATTCCGCCCCCATCTAACAACTCAGCTGAGACGGCGTAACGGTCGGTTAAATCGAGCACAGCGCAATAAAGCGGCTCATTACTGGTGTTTTTGAGCTTAATTTTGAATCTGGGCGATCGCCACCTGCCATTTTCCTGTTGATATTCCAGACGAATGTCAGTATCTAGCAAAGGTGACCCATCCTGCTGGTAAATCAGCATTTGCACAGCATCAGGGCGAATGCGGCTGGTGGCTGGGCTGGCCAGTTCAGTGATATTCAGCCAACGGGTGATATGTTCTAATCGCTTAATCGCCTGCAAGGCAGTGGCATCGGTGTAACCGGAAATGGCAGCCACTAGAGGACGCTCATCCGCTGGTCGTGTAATTAAATAGTGTTCATCACGAGCCAGTAACTGAAACTCGGCTTCTTCTCGGGTTGCCACTTCCCGAACATACAACGAAGGCTGATTGTTAGAGGTATTGAGTAGGCTGGTACGGGCTAATTCTACACCAGCTGGTTCTCCTGACAAGAAAACCCCTTTCGGTGGCAGGGGCAAACTGGTAATGACTGCTTTCCAGGTCATTTCGGGATTTAAATCCCCAAGACCACTAATTTTAACTTTACTCAGCTGCGGCATTACTTCCACAATTTTTGCCTCACCTACTGCTGTTGAGAGTTGGCGAAGTTCCTCTGTGGGGGTGTCAAAGGGAAATAATGCCAGTATTGTGGTCTGATCCCGAAGCGGTTGAGAAATGCCGTGAACCGCACCACCATCAATCACCCAGTCGTGGTTTTTGTCATAGCAGACAGTAAAGTAGGGTGTACGGTTAGCGATCGCACCGCCCAGAAAAGGTTGGTCTAAATCACTCAATTCCGTAGCTTCGATTTGGGGAGATTGGGCGGTGATCTTACTGCGGACTAGGGCATTGACACGCTTGAATAAATCCCGATAAGTCAGGCTACCATTGGCTTTCTTCAAGGTATCCAGCAAAAAGTAAGAAAACGCACCTCTTGGTTGCCCATTGCTGTTGAATTCTTTCGCGGTCTCACTATCTCGACAAGCTGCCAGGAATATATGTTTTCCTGTGGGGAAACTCCAACCACTAGGATTTTTTTCCGGGCTGAGGGCAGCTGATAATTTGTCAGTTTCACTCAAGGAGAAAATAAAACTCTCCAAGGGTCGCTGGCGTTTGTCGGTGGAAGTTTTACGAACTGCTATTTCTCCTTCTAGATCGCCACGGGTGCCAGCGCCAGAGTGACAGCAGTCTAAAATAATAACAGTGTGGGGGTTTTTCTGAGCTACCTCAGAAATTAGCTTGGCTAACTCCTTATCCGCCAAGTCCCAACCCCCCTCAGTGCGACTGTCATAACAGACTAATGTTTCATCCAATCGTTCCGGCTCTATTTCCCAAAACTCTTGTGGAGCTTGCTCTTGAGAACCATGTCCCGCATAGTAAAAGAAAGCAACATCTTCACGGCTAGCTTGACACAAATGCTGCCGAAAACCATCAACAACTGCCTGACGGGTAGCATCTCGATTCAAGAGTGTGCGGATGTGTAGTTGATATCCATCTGTAGCAACCCGCCCTTGCAAATATTCCTGTATTCCTAGGATGTCATTAACACAGCCATTCAAAGAAGGAACAGGACTGGGATATTCATCAATAGCTACCAGCAGCGCATATATATTGTAGGTCATGGCATTCTATTAATACTTATTGAAGGAGTTACAGTTTTGTTAATTCCTGATTTATAACCCCCTAAATCACCCTTATTAAGGAGCACTTTTTTCTCTAATTCTATCCTTCATCAGGAGCACTTTTTTCTCTAATTCTATCCTTCATCAGGAGCACTTTTTTCTCTAATTATACCTTCATCAGGAGCACTTTTTTCTCTAATTCCCCCCTTAGTTAAGGGGGGTTAGGGGGGATCGCTGAGTTGGTCAATTCTCGCCCAAGAATAGAACTCCTGGATTATAAACCTCTATCGGTTTTTCCTGGAGAACGCTCACTAGTAGTTGGATTAGATTCTGGTGCGGTAATTTCTTTAGTGTCTTGATTATCTGTTTCGACATTTTCATCCCTCGATTCAGCACTCGATTCAGCTTCTTCAGGAGTTGTTACTGTTTCCTGAGAGTCGGAGCGATCGTCCCCTAAGGGGTTAGTATCGCCAGATGTATTTTCTACTACTTGCTCTTCAGAATTTTGGTTAGGTTCTGTATTTTCCATAGCCACTGTTTTTAACCCCAACTGTATGATACGGGGTAAGCGCAAGACTCAATAAAGAGGAATTATTGGCGTTGCTGATTCTGGGTATGATTGAGCCCCCCTAGCCCCCCAATTTTGCGGTGCGAGCAGTGGCGAATTTAATTCGACGACTGTAAGCGCACCGGGCGGGGAACAAAATTTTCTTTCGTCCCCCGCCCCCCTAACCCCCCAATACTGGGGGGAAGAGCGCGGATGCAAGGCTATTTTACAGATGGGGACCAACGGGGGCTTTCCCAAAACCAGACGATTTAAATTAATACTTCAATTCAGCAACGCCGAATTATTCTTAACAATAGTGATAAATATAAGCGCTATAGTGCTAAGAATCAAGGCTTACTATGGTCATAATCCTTGCCCTAGATCACATTTTGGCTGAATATTTCTTGGGCTTACCCTGTTCTATTATAATAATGTCTATTTCTAGCATAGCATATTAACAGCTGATTTGTCAAGGGATTAACCATTGCGGTGCCAGGCTTTAATTCAGGGTATTTTGAGCCCTGAAGTAAAGCTCCTGACTCCTCCGATAGGTAGGGTACTTGACTTTCAAAAAAATACCAATTCCAGTTGGGTGGGCAAAGTATTCTCATCATTAATACTCACAAAAACCAAACTGTGTCTTGATGCAGTCGCTCATGGGGGAAACCCCCTGTTCCCTTGCTGCATCGCTTTTTGCCCACCCTACAAGCTGGCTTAGTCTTTCTCTACTGCACCTAGAGCTTTTAACGTGTTTTTCTGAGGTTTGGTTAAACCAATGGCGTTTTTAATATTCATCCCTTCATAGGGTCGATCAATTCTCATAGTTTTTACACATTCACCGGTGTCAAGATTCCAAAGCTTAATGGTTTCATCTTCGCTGCTACTCACTAACACAGGAGGATTAGGACTAAAGGCAATTGACCGGACTGCTTTGTCGTGTCCCTGAAATACTTTGAGAACAGTACCTGTACTGATATCCCACAGTTGAACAGTCTGGTCATCACTGCCACTGGCTAAACTCTTGCCATCTGGACTAAAGGCAATTGTTCTGACTCGAGATGTGTTACCGGATAAGGTTTGTAGACATTGCCCCGTCTCAACATCCCACAGTTTAATAGTCTGGTCTCCACTGGCACTGGCCAGCAGATTGGCACCGGGACTGAACACAACCGATAAAACCCAATCCTCGTGACCTGGCAAAGTTTGTAGACAGGTTCCGGTACTGACATCCCAAAGTTTGATCGTGTTGTCATGGCTACCACTGGCTAGGATTTTACCGCAGGGACTGAAACTAATGGTTTTGACGTGCTGAATATGCCCTTCTAAGGTGTGCAGACATTCTCCTGTATGCCAATCCCAAAGCTTTACCGTTTGGTCACGACTGGCACTGGCTAAAATTTCTCCCTCTGGACTGAAGCTGACCGCATGCACCCAACTATCGTGTCCCCACAGTGTTTGCAAACACTCTCCTGTATTTGCATCCCAAAGTTTGATAGTTGTGTCGTCACTGCTACTGGCCAGAATCTGATCGTCTTTGGGAGCAAAAGTGACTGATGAGACCAGATTAGTATGTCCTGACAAGGTCTGTACACATTGCCCCGTCTCAATATCCCACAATCTTACCCGTTGGTCTTCGCTACTACTGGCCAACATTTGACCATCTGGACTAAAAGCCACGGATAAGATCCAATTACTATACCCATCCACTGTTCTTAAACATTGTCCCGTGTGGATATCCCATAACTTCATGGTTTGGTTTTCACTCACACTCAGCAAGGTTTGACCATCCGAATTAACAGCAACCAACCAAATCCGTGAAGCGTAGCTATTACCTAAAGGGGAATTGCTATACTCGTGCAATGTTTGGAGACATTTCCCGGTTTCCACCTCCCAGATTTTAACCGTTGTATCCTCACTACCAGTCACCAGTGTTTTACCATCTGGGCTGAAAGCAACTGACCACACATGACTGTTGTAGTCTGGTAATGTTTTGATACACTCACCACTGGCTAAATCCCAAAATTTTACCGTTGTGCCATCACTTCCAGTTACCAATGTTTCTCCGTCTGGGCTAAGGGCAATCGATAATACCCAATTGATCGGGATTTCTAGGACTTGCAGGCAAGAACCAGTGTTGACATCCCAGACTCTGACAGTTTGGTCTTCACTCCCAGTGACCAACCTTTGTCCATTGGGACTGAAGGTAGTAAAAAATACCGGATTGCTATGGCCTGACAAGGTTTGCAGACATTTTCCGGTGTGGACATTCCACAGCTTTACCGTTTGGTCATGGCTACCACTGGCTAAAATTTCTCCCTCTGGACTAAAGGCTAGGGATTGCACCCAACTGGTATGACCTCGCAGTGTTTTCAGACATTGCCCGGTATCGACATTCCACAACCTGATCGTTTGGTCGTTACTACCACTAGCTAAAATTTCTCCCTCTGGACTAATAGCCAGGCATTGCACCCAAGCGGTATGACCATTGCAAGTAATAATTTGTTTGATGTTGGCAACGTCCCACAACCAAATCTCATTATCAACACTGGTTGCCAGGAGTTTCCCATCTGGGCTAAAGGTCGCTGATAAAACCCCCCCTAAGGTGCGAGTCAAAGCCGACTTACTTAAATCGGCATTGGCAAAGTTGACTCCATGCAAATTCATGCCCTGTAGGTAAGCTTGCCAAACCGTTAAGTTAGAAAAATCATAGCCACTCAGGTCAAGATTAAGCTGCCAGAGTAAATTGAGAACATTCCCCCCGGCATATCCGGGTTTTCGAGGGGGAAAAGACTTCAGTTTTGATAAAATTTGATTCAAATAGTTTTGGACATTTTCTGGGAGACCAAGCAGGTTGAGTAGTTGCTCGGTAATCGGTTTTAGAATCAGCTGAATTTGGGCATTTCTCAGATAATCTTTGGCTTGGGCTTTGATTAAGGCACAGCGCTCCAATAGTGCTATTTCTCCCGTTTGAATTTCGCAGAAAATCTGTTCAATTAAGCGATCGCTGACATACTCCATCACCACGGGTTGTTGAGTAAATTTTCCCGAAGTCTTCTCAATCATTGAGCGCAATTGTAGAGATTCTAAGGTTTCTAATAAATGTTTGAATGAAACAGCCGGAATTATGTCCCTTTGTAGCTCCTTAAATGAGACCCATTCTCGATTAAGGGTCAGCCAGTACATCACCTGTTGTTCTAAAGTTGACAAGCGATTAAACTGCTGGTCCATTAAATCTGAAATATCACCAAAGACAATAGTGCCTTCTTCTAAAAACTGAGCCACATCGCCGTCAAACAACTCATAAATTGTGGTGGCAACAATCTTCAATGCTAAAGGATTGCCTGCATAAAACTCTACCAGTGCTTGACATTCGTCTTTTGAGACAGAAAAGCCTTTTTCCGCGAGAATTTTCTTCCCTTCTCCCTCGGTTAAGCCAGGTAACCTCAGGGAACGAATCGGAGCGTTTACACCTTCTTTGTTTCTAATTTCTCTGGGTTTCTCCCGACTGGTCAACACCAGACAACTTTGATGGTTAGTCTCGCCCCAGCTTCTGAGGAGTTGCCCATAGCCTTCATATCCTGGGCGATAGGCTCCTGCCCGTTGGTCAGGGGATAGAATTGACTCTACATTATCTAAGATGAACAAACAACGCTCTGCCCGCAGATAGTCGATTAAACAGGAGATTTTACCATCTAAGCTTTCTGGTAAAGTAGTTTCTTGCTGATCGGACAAAAACCCAATCAGGTCCGTCAAAAGCTCGTGAATGGGTGGCGCATTACGCAAACTTCGCCAAATCAGGTACTGAAATTCCGATTGTAGACCCTGGGCTAACTTGACAGACAAAGTTGTTTTACCAATTCCACCCATGCCAATTAAGGTAATCAGTCGGCAATGGTCATTAATAATCCATTGTTTGAGTGTGGCTAATTCTTCCTTGCGCCCGTAGAAATTGGTAACATCAATTGCTTCTCCCAAGTCTTGGCGTTTGCTAGAGGTTGTGATCTGTGGCTTTTGATCTACAGTCTGGGATGAGTGATCATCTACAGCCTGCGATAGTACATCATCTACAGCCTGGGATGGCAGGTCAAAATCCAAATTGGCAATGGCTCTCCATTCCAGTGCCAATTTCTGAGAAAGTTCTTCAAAAGTAATATAGTCAACCGGTTTACCGGTCAGGAAGTTGCT
Source organism: Moorena sp. SIO4G3 (assembly GCF_010692305.1). Lineage (NCBI taxonomy): Bacteria > Bacillati > Cyanobacteriota > Cyanophyceae > Coleofasciculales > Coleofasciculaceae > Moorena > Moorena sp. SIO4G3. The sequence goes on from NZ_JAAHIG010000110.1 coordinate 17,336, forward strand.
GACTGTGGCTAAGGCAAACCCCACATCTTCAGCCAAAGCCCTCTGGCTCGGAAAACCGTTACGCCTGACTGCCAGTTTAACTTTTTCAATGCAGTCCTGACGGACTTTGAGCGACCTGGGCATGGCTCATTTGATCATGACTGTAGGGATTATACCATTGACAAAGGAAAATTCAGTCACAAATTCTTCACAATTTAGTCACAAGTCAGATCATCTCAGGCGGTAAGTCAGTATGCAGTGGGGTTTGATGAATATATAGCAAAGGAATCCCCCCTAACCCCCCGCCCGGAAGGGGGGAAGGCAAAAGGCAATAGCGATGGAGTCGGCCAAAGGGGGTTTCCCCAGTCCCTAAAACCCAGGAGGAAAGTACCTCACCCAATTCAAAACTGCTATATATTCTAGGAATTTTATCCTAAATAAAACCATGAATGTGCTCTATAAAAAACTGTTGGCAAGAACAACGTTATGGCTATTGTTAGAAATTTGGCTCAACTTCCTTGGACTAGATAACCTAGCTGATTACAGCGAATTTATCTTTGAGAATAATTTCAGCCGCGCCAGTGGGGTGCTAAAAATAGAAATAATTTGATCGCTAAATGGAAAACGGAAAACAACCAATTAGTTGATCGATGGCATTTGTAATAAGCCCAATTAATTTATCATAATCAAGGTTCATCATGACTAATCAACAACTCTTGCCCAAACCCATTTCTATTGATGTAAACCAAGTTTATTCAAGCACATATGAGCTTCATAAACCGGATAACAAACTAGATTATGTCAAACACTTTAAACACTATTGTAGTTTACCACAATCAATCAAAGTAGAAGCGAATAAACCCGAAAGCAGTAAGCCAGAGTTAGATTCAGAAGAAGGTTTGCCATTACTGCTCAAAGCAATTATTGAAGGCTTTGTTGATGGGGTGCTGATTATAACTACTAACCAAGAGTTGTTTCATGCCAATGAGTGTGGACGTCGAATGTGCTCTCAAATCTCTCAAGGTAAGTCACCGATAAATTCTATCCCTCAGCCAATTTGGGGAGTTTGCCAATCATTAATTGATAGTCGTGAGTTGTTTGGCGATCGCAAACTAATTATCGAAGCTGAAATTAAAGTGAATAAGTCAGTTAACTTTCGGGTTAGGGTTAGATGGTTAACGTTAGAGTTATCCCGAAATCCTTATCTGTTAGTCACCCTAGAAGATAAACATCAATCTACCCAAAATTCTGCTATTACTGATGCTATTAAATATGGCTTAAGTCACCGGGAGAAGGAAGTATGGTTACTTAAAAAATCCAACTTAAGTTACGAAGAAATTGCACAGCAGCTATATATCAGCATCAATACTGTTAAGAAGCACCTAAAAAGCATTTACGCTAAACAAAAAGAAGTGATGCAGTATCAAAATTAATATAGTTTTTTGATCTAGTTTGTAAATACAGTTATTGCTGAAAAAGGCAAGAGGCAAAAGGCAAAAGGCAAAAGGGGCAAGAAATCCAGAGTTTTATTGGACAATAAAAAAAGACCATACAGGTTTACATCTCAAATACAAACGCGCTTATAGCGTTTTTCATAGCTATGAGGTACACAGAATGGTTTACCGATTCCCGATTCCCGATTCCCGATTCCCTCTTCCCTGTTCCCTATCTCGACAGTTAAACCTAATTTTGTACGACTACTTATACTTCACTCAATTTTCTTCAAAAAAATGAAAACAGAAACAAAATTAGACGAGATTAATCTATTAAAAAGTATATCTCTTGGCGATCGCACTGCCTTTTGGAAGTTATGGCTGGTCAATCAAGACTATCTTTACGGTCGGTGCGTAACTTGGATGGGAGGCGATCGCACCAATGCTGAAGAAGCATTAAGTCTGGCCAGAATGAAGGCGTGGGATAAACTACCACACCACGCCGAAAAAATTACTAATCCCAAAGCATGGCTAACTCGAATGACTCATAACCTCTGCGTAGATCTGCATCGAAAACGCCACAGAGGTGCAATCGGTATGGAGAGCATTGAAGAAATGGCAGTGGGAGAACACCAGACATTAGCTTCTAGTGATTACTCTCCTGAGTCAGCTATTCTCCGTCGCGAGTTACGAATGTACATCCGCCGTGAAATAGACGCTCTGTCTCCCCAACTGCGAGAGCCTTTTGTGTTGCATTTTTACCAAGATATACCCTACCCAGACATTGCCAAAAAACTTGCTCTCTCGGTGGATAACGTTTACAAACGCATTCAAAAGGGGCGAGCAATTATGGAAAAGCAGTTGAAGCGGTATCTATCAGGCATAGATGATTCTCCCCCCTTGTTAAAAGAGATTGAAAAGGATGATATTTGGGATGAACTTAAAACTAAAAAATCCGTGATTAAATCTCAAAATGCGACAACAAAAAAGTGCCATTTTGAGCAAATTAATGATAAAATTAATTATGAGGTAACAGCGATATGTCTAGAAACACTAACCCCTGTTTGGTAACCTTATCCCAGTCTTCAAAGGTCGAGTTAAATGTACAACTGCTATTAGATAAAAAAACCACCCGAAAACAGCAGAAGTTGAAAACCTTAACTAACTATGTGCAGCAGTATCCCTCTGGATGGAAAAAACGGTTGGAATTAGCTGATTTACTCTATGAAAGTGGAAACTGGGAGCAGGCTGTTAAGGAGTATCACCAAGTTATTCAGCGGCAATCTCAATTAATTCAGGTAAGGTTGAAACTGGGGAAACTTTTACAGTTGATGGGAGAGGTTGCTAAGGCAATTGAGGTTTATGAGAGTGCTTTGCCATTATCCAGTAATGTTGCTACTGGGCATCATATCCGGGGTTTGATAGAGCTCTGTCGCCGTCAGCCAGAGAAAGCAGTAAAAGCCTTTGAGACAGCCGCATCTTCTGAGCCAGAAAATCCGTCTCACTGGCTGGCATTGGGGCGGGTTGAGATGGAACTGGATCATGCTCACGCTGCTTTGAAAGCTTTTGAGCAAATCTTGTTACTTCAGCCAGATGATATTGTTGCTATGATTCACAGTTATGATGCACTCCTAATACTGGGTGATTTTCAGTCAGCAGAGTTGAGGTTAAGTAGAGCAGAAGAGTTAGCCCCTGGTGATTACTCAGTTTTAAAACGACGCTTGGCCTATCGTTGCCGGATGAAATTAGTATTGGGTAAAGAAGGGAAGCAGACTAAAAAGATAGTTAATGCTGTATTGAAACTGGCTCCCCACTCCGCTGATGCTCACCAGTTGCAGGCTGACTATTATCGGTTGCGAGGAGAATCAGCAAAAAGCCTGGCTATATTGAAGCAGTTTACTGAGGAGTACCCAAATAATCCTAATGGCTGGTGTTATTATTCCCGGTTTTTGTCTGATAGGGGTGAAAATAAAAGGGCGGTTGAAGTTATTGAGAAAGCTGATCATCTATACCCGAATAATTGGCTAGTTTATGGAGCATTATGTAAGTTGTAGGGTGCGAAGCATGAAATGTAACGCACCGTATTGATTCAAAAGCATTATGGGTTTATTATTATTGAACCTGATAGTGGGGAGTATTTTATCGATGAAGATGAAAAGGTAGCACTGGCAAAATACCGTTCTCAACATCCAGGTAAAAAGTGTATTATTATGCGAATTAATGAAACAGGAACTTGTGGAACAATATGATCCAAGGTGAATTTAAAGCGGTTTGCAATTCATTTAGGTACAAAGTTCTGGTTTTTTAGGGAGCAGGGAGCAGGGAGCAGGGAGCAGGGAGCAGGGAAGAGGGAAGAGGGAAGAAGGAAAACAATCCTGTGTACCTGATAGTTATGCAAACCGCCGTAATAGTCGAGGAGAGTTGTTTTTTGAAATTGGCTTGATGTCTGATGATGGAGAGATTTTTGCCGTAATGGCACTGTTAGATACAGGGTTTACTGCTGATTTATCATAATACCAAAAACTGCTCGGATATCTTGACTACTGTTCCCTGTTCCGGTGATCCGCTGTTCCCTGTTCCCTTTTTATATCAATCCTATGTTAACATCTCAAATACAAATGCTATATGAGGGAAAGGTGGTTATTGAGGAAGAGGAGTTTACGGTTGAAGTGTTAGGAGGAGATCAACTGGTGAATAGTCTTTTAGGTGTTTTGTGGTTACGAACAAAGCGTTTAGTTGTGGATTTTCCCATGGGAGTGTTAACCCTAGGATAAGCGATGCTCAGCAAAGAGCTGCTATGGGAAAGTATTACTGATAGTTAAAGAGGTGCGTTAACCAAGTGTAACGCACCCGACAAGATCAGGGATTAGCCCAAAGGGCAGTGCTTCGCGATTGACCGTAGGTCACGCTACGGGAACGCACTAATTCGGGATCTTTAGCTTCCGGCAAAAGAAGCCCCACAACGAACATGCGCAGCATGAGTGTTTAAAGTTACCGTAAGGATAGTGGAGCCTTTATGGTTAGTCGGTTATGCGTAAAAGGGTTAAAACTTTTTGATTAGCGATGCAGCGCGGTCTTGGGGGTTTCCCCCATGAGCGACTGCATCAAGACAAGGCTCCACTATCCTAAGGTTTCGTCTCCAGGGATGAATTTTGCACAGAGTCTTTCACAAAAGACCAATTGATGTGTTATACTGGAAATACTGACTTTCAAAGCCGTTCGCGTAGCGTGGCCAAAGGCCATAAATGCTGGAAAGTTGGTCAAACATTATTAAACAAAAGACCAAAAAAACAGAGCGGCAGCGATGCAGCGCGGTCTTGGGGGTTTCCCCCACTCGCTATTGCATCAAGAGAGGGCAGTCCGTTCTTAAAGCCCAGCGCCTCCTAAGCAATAGCTGGATTGGCGCTTGTTGCCCACACTGAACTCAAAGAGTCAGTGTGGGAGCTGTCACCAAAAGATATTGGTTCTTCAGTACCTTTTATGCTAAACCGACAGTTAAAAAACTCAGAAAGCTTACGGTACAAGGGTTATTAGGCTATTTAACTAGCAAAATTTTCTGAATACGGCCTCTTTCCCCTGCTCCGAACGCGCCCCGCGTGGCCCACGGCCTCAGTCCCTTTGCCAAAGTGTTTATTTAGCATGACCGTAGAGTCAAGATATCATCGATGGCACGATAGGTTTTTTTACTGACAATCCCATCAACAATCAAGTGGTTAGGATCAGATTCGTAGAGGGTTTCGTTGTAGTCGCTTTGGAACTTCATTACTACCTGTTCTGTTTGGGAGCCAAACTGTCCGTCAATAACCAAATAATAGCCCATGTAGCAATTTAAGAACTGCTGGAGAAAGCGGACAGCTTGACCGGCTTTTCCCTTTTTCAAAACTGGTAGGTGGGTGACGTAAGCAGCGTTAGCCTGACTAGTTACTTCAGAACCATTAGCTAGTGCCAAACCATTAGCTAGTGCAGAACCATTAGCTAGTACAGAGTTAGAATTGATAGTGTTAGTTCCCATGATTGATTTCTTTTCCTTAATGATTTGACGTTTACGATGGAAAACCTTGTCAGGTTTCGACATTGGACAAAGTTTTTATTTTCTGTCTTTTGTCTCTACACCTTTAAGACGATCTCAAAAGCCAATTTTGGAATTTTTCGAGTTAGCACCAATTTTTGTCGATCGACTCACCCCATTAAACCCACTTCACCTCTCAAACCCGTCTTGCCATGTAACCTGTAGCCGTTTCAGTGTCAGGGACAATTGGGTGCATCTCAATGGATGAAATTAGGCAAAAATTCCCACACTTCCCGCGCCCCCGCCCCTTCTTTTTTACAAATATGAGATGCACCAGGGACAATTTACCCCTGGTGCAACCGAGGCTATATCCCTGCCCTTGTGTTTGTTACAGAGAGTACAAGATAACGCTAAATTGGATTAATTACTAACAGTAACGAGCTGTATAGACCAAATAGCCGGTCGGGAGTTCCTGGGATTCTGTTAGCATCAAAAAACCCCCTTAACGGGGGCTGTTCAGAGGTAAACTTGAGACTCTCTGTCTCCTATGACTACTATTTGATAATCTTTGAATATCTTAATAACTGGACGTAGTACAGCAATTTGCTCCACACTTATTACTACTCCCTTTCTTTTTTAATAATTTCCAGTACACTGGTATCGCTCTTTTCTGATAGCGGACACTCACCATTAATAGATTGTAATCTTGCCACTTAGTTCCATCAATGATAACCAGAATACGAATTCCTTTTTGGAAATGATTGTTTACGAAATATTTAATAATTGTCAACCAGATTAATAGTACACTAATCTTTTTAATAATCAAGAATATTTTTAAATGTCGCCGACGACTTTCATAAAGAATAGGTAAAGGTAAATAAGCCGCTAACTTTTCAAGTGTTACTTGTTTGTTTTTGAGCTGGCAGTAAGGAAACTAGTATCTCTAAAGTTAGGATTTGTTTGTGATTTAAGTAAAGCTGGAGATGTTGTTGATAAGATAGTAATTGATTTAACATTTTCTCGGTCATTACTCATGATACAGACCGAGATTTTTTTACCATTAATCATCAGCCATTGTGAAGACACTGGTTTGTTAACACAGAACATCAACTCACCACTGGGGTAGTAGCGATGGTACTACCCCAGTGGTGTTAGATTATCATTATCATAGACGGTCGGGATGAAATCCCTTGATTTTTTCCCCAGGGTTAATTGCTACAATGCTCCTCCTCTCTTAGGTTATGGCTGCTTGTCACCCCGTGAGAGCAAAACATATTACCAATGGCACGATAGGTTTCTTTTCCGACAATCCCATCAACAATCAAGTAGTCAGGATTAGATTTGCCGAAGTAGTTGTAGTCGCTTTGGAAATTCCTTACTGCCTGTTCTGT
>NZ_JAAHIG010000111.1:0-8034 GCF_010692305.1 Moorena sp. SIO4G3
TCACAAGATGACTGCAAGCCGAAAGGTTGAAGGAGAACCTAGGAGCCGTATGAGGTGAAAGCTTCACGTACGGCTTTGGAGCGGAGGTGCATCGGGTAATACCGGACATCGACCGTAATAAAAAGGCCATTCCAGAGATTAAAAGCTTCAGGACTCCCGACACCTTGGGGTTGCCTGCCAAAATAATGGATTGGACTATTAATGATGTAGCCAAGGCCATCACAGCTCAGCAGGCAGCCTGTATAGATGCGGTAGCAAAAAAGATCTACAGAAGGTTCCCTGGAAAGGAAAACCAAAACAAACGGAAGGAGCTTTGCAAACAACTTAAAACTTTAGCATTTCTGGATAACTCGCTCCTACACAGACTTGTCAGAAAGGAATTTAAGAGAGGACATTCCTGGGTTAAAAACCAGATAGTCTATCAACAAGTGGGCTATAAATGCAAAAGACTTTCCCGTAACACTTATCAGTTAGAATTGGCTGGATTAAGGAGAGGGAAAAGAAACAGGATAGTTATCAGGTCTAATCGGAAAATAAAAGGACAGATCAGATTAATCCACAACCAAATTCTGCAAAGATTTGAAATTCACTTTTTGGTAGACCATGGGACTGTTGAAATTCCATCTGAACGTCGGAGTATCGGAGTAGATAAGGGGTACACGGAGGTTTTCTATGATTCAGAAGGTCAGGCTCACGGGAAAGGACTAGGGAAAGCAACTACCAAAAAGTCTGATCGTATATGTGCAAAAAACCGCCATAGAGGGAAGTTATGGGCGCTTCACAGAAAGCTAGAAAAAATAGATCCAGCTAAGTCAGCCAGGATCCTAGAAAATAACCTGACCAGGAAGACAGAAAATCGTCGTTACAGACAGAACCAAGCTGAACTGGCGGCGATAATAGGAGCAGCTTCTAAATCTCTCTTCAATGGAGAAGCTCTAAAAGTTTTCGCAGAAGATTTAACACAACCAATCAAAGGCAAGCGCCAGAGCAGCGCCGTGTCCCGTAAACTTAATAATTGGATGAAAGGAGCAATACGGGACTCTTTGCAGAAATGGGCTAATTGGACTGGCTCGGTTGTTACAGAAGTTCAGCCTAGTTACACGTCGCAAATTGACTCCAGAACTGGAACCCTTCTTGGGGAAAGAACTGGGGACAATTTTACCGGAATTGATGGGGTCGTGTTGCAGGCTGATTATAATGCTGCCCAAAATATTCTTGCTCGTGGAACTGATAAAGAGATCGGGAAATACATGAGCAAGACAGAGGTACAGGCAGTGTTATTGCGTCGTACCGCGCGTTTCTTGAGAGGAATGGGACTAAGTTTGGTTGATGGGGTTGAGCTAGGTTGGCTTGACCCTAAGCATACTAAAACTAAGGCTTTCAAGCAACTCCTGGTCGAGATGCCAGGATCGCCCAAACAGACAAGTGGGAGGTTTAACTCCAATTACCGTTTGACCACTTCTCACTTGGGCAGCAATAAATTGCACCTTGACCGTTTTATACCGGATTGTCCCGATTAATGACGGTTTAAGAGTATCTCGTGATAGTTGCTAGTTCATTAAGATTTGTAAATAAAAGTAATTTTGTAGTTTTTGATACAGAATAACTGCTATAGTTATAAATGTAAGGGAAATTAATTCCATCACAATCTAATATAAGCAATCGGAGAAAGGAAAATGTCTACTCAAGAAAAAGCTAGGGCTCTGATGATGAATCACCATCACATGATCAAAAATCGTCAGCAATCTATGCTAGGTCGCGTTGCTTCCGAAGTAGGACTAGATAGCTTAGATTCTGACTACTGGGGTACTATCCAAGGTAAACCCCATCCTAGTTTCCGCTCTACCTATGACCGTAGTCATGCTGCACTCAGCTAATTAATACTCTGTCAATTTAGCTTTGGGTAGTGCTGCACAATTCGTGATGTTAGCTACCGTTACCTTTACCAGACGGTAGCCAAACCACTAAATCTTTACCACTACCCATATTTCCATCAATGGCTGTGGGCAGAACCAACCATAGTTGAAATTCTTAGAACTCTGCACTTAAAGGAGTTCTGGGAAACGGAATTACATCCCGAATATTTGCCATACCAGTCATAAATTGCACCAATCGCTCAAATCCCAAACCAAATCCAGCATGGGGCACTGTACCATAACGTCGCAAATCTAAATACCACCATAAATCTTCTGGATTCATGCCCTGATTCTGAATTCGCTTCTCTAATATATCCAGCCGTTCTTCCCGCTGAGCACCACCGATAATCTCCCCAATCCTAGGCGCAAGCACATCCATTGCTGCTACAGTCTTTTCGTCGTCGTTTAAGCGCATATAAAAGGCTTTAATCTCTACTGGATAATCCGTGACAATGACGGGCTTTTTAAACAACTCTTCGGCTAGATACCGTTCGTGTTCTGACTGCAAATCTACACCCCAACTTACCGCATACTCAAACTTACGATCCGTTTTCTCCAGTAATGCGATCGCATCTGTATAAGTAATCCGCTCAAACTGATTATTGATAATATTATCAGCAGTAGCGAGAACATTGTTATCTATCCGCTTGTTGAAAAATTCCAGATCTTCTGGACAGTTTTCCAATACTGACTTAAATACATGCTTGAGAAAGGCTTCTGCTAAATCCATATCCCCCTTCAAATCGCAGAATGCCATCTCAGGCTCCACCATCCAAAATTCTGCTAGATGTCGAGAGGTATTAGAATTCTCGGCTCGGAATGTAGGACCAAAGGTGTACACATCCCGAAACGCCATTGACATAATTTCTGCTTGTAATTGACCACTGACGGTCAGGTAAGTCGGTCGTCCAAAAAAGTCCTGAGTGTAATCGACTGCTTCATTATCGGTTTTGGGAATGTTGTTTAAGTCTAGGTTAGTGACACTGAACAACTCCCCTGCTCCTTCACAGTCACTAGCGGTGATAATTGGGGTATGAACCCACAAGAAACCTCGTTCTTGGAAAAACTGATGAATGGCATTGGAACAGGCATTCCGTACTCGGAACACTGCACCTAGGGTATTGGTACGCGATCGCAAATGACTGATGGTGCGTAAAAACTCAAAGGAGTGGCGTTTCTTCTGCAGGGGATAATTGGCATCTGCTTCCCCATACACTGTCACCGAGGATGCTTTGAGTTCAATTCGCTGTCCCTTGCCAAGAGATTCTACTAGTATACCAGTGACTTCTACTGATGAGCCAGTATTAAGCTGCTTAACGATAGTCTCATAATCTGACAAGTCTGGATTGAGCACTACCTGTAAATTTGCCATGGAGGAGCCATCGTTGACTTCCATAAAGGCAAAGTCCTTTAATTCCCGTTTTGTCCTTACCCAGCCTTGAATGGTCAAAGACTGATCTGGTTGACCATTGCGCAAAACTTCAGCAATCCGTCGAATTTCCATAACTTTCCTCAAAAATCTGAGATAACTGTAAACTTTTCTAAATTACCTGGTCGTCTTTAGCTCTAAAAATCTAAGTAAATATACTTATCAAGGGTTTAATGTAAAGTTTGATGAACAAAAATCTCTAAAATGTTGCAATAAGTAAAGTAATCACTCATAATTACTATACAAATGCAACGTTTGGTTAAGTTTCATCAAACGACGAGTCACCCAAGATAAGCACTGGGGCTATTCACTGAAGCCAGGACAGGGTCAGGTTTTTAGTAAATGGTTAGTTGGTAAAGGTGATCAGTAAGGATTAAGCACAATTACCGATTACCGATTACCGATTACCGATATATGTCCTGGGTCAAGCTTGTAGCCCCAGTTGCGATCGCACTCTGGTAATAGCTTCCATTAAAACTAATTTAGAGAGGTATTTGTAAATGGTAGGTTTGTTTAAGCGCAATAAATCCAAGGGCTTCTACCTGGAGCTAGACGAAAGCGAAACTAGCACCCCCGAGCAACCGGCGGTAGAACAGAAGCCAGAACCGGCTATTGCCCAAACAACAGCAGAAACCGCTCCCGTAGTAGCACCAGCTGAGGCAACAGCGGAAACGGCGACCGTAGAAGCAACAGCTGTTGCTGCTGATACTAAATCTGCTCGTCAAGCCAAGAAAGAACAACTAGCTAAGGCTAAGGCTGAAGAAAAGGCTAAGAAACAGGCTGAAGCAGAAGCTAAAAAAAAGGCAGCTGCTCCTGAGCCAACACCAGTAGCGGCAATCACTTCAGCAGCAGCAGTTGTTAATAACAAGGCAAAAGGGCAGCCGGAAACGACCTTTGCGACCAAATACGTACCAATGATCATGCCTCGTCGGCGTCCTGGTCCTAGCATGAATAAGTTCCTCGACATGGCTGCTCAGATGCAAAACCCTCGTTTCTAGATTAGTTATTAGTCAAGAAACACTAGTCCACTATACAACTGAAATGCTGGATCCCAAGGAGTCTCGACCAGGCGAAATAAGTCGATATGAGACTCCAGTTTTTCTAGCAGATCTTGGTAGTCTAGAGCAGTTTGCGCAAAGGTGGTAAAGTCAGACCATACTGGTTTCTCAAGTAGCCGAAGGTTTAAGTAATCAGTCAAGTTGTTCCAGTTGACTCTGGTAGTGCTTTGGTGTATACGAGAGTCTCGGGATTGAGCATTTTGACTGGAAACTGATTTGGGGGTTAGAGCAATTCCTTGCTGAAATTGATAATTGCGATCGCATAGTCTGAGAATACTGTGGCGCTGTGGTAAATGCAAGTCACAAACCATGGCATAGTCTAAGGTTTGGGTTTTACGAGTTAAATTCCGTCGCGCATCTAAGTCTACTACCTTCTCAAACAAAGGCAACCGTCCTTCAACTCGTTGGGTCACTTCCGACCAGTTAAAGGTAAAGGAACCCAACTGTCCCTGAGAGTTGTGACATACTACAGTAGTTTCCTGGTCACTACTGTCAGAAAAATACTTAACTTGATAGATATTAATTGTTTTGATATCTGCTACAGATGCCCACAAACATTTTATTGATGCTTCTCGCAGTAACGACCCATAATACTTAAGTTCTCCCACAGGTCCAGTGCGATATAAACGCCAGCCTCTAGTAGGTAGCTGTAGCCTTGCCGTGTAAGGGTCTATCCCCAGGATACGAGCTAAGTTTTGAGCTGCTTTTGGTTTATCTTGTTGGCTGATCGGCTTTAGGACTAACACTCCCAATTGATTACTTTCAGGGTCAGCAGTTGCTTGGGCTAAGGCTTCTCTGCGCTGTTCTTTTGCCGTAGCTTCTAAACGTGCTAGTCCCTGACGAGCTTGGGCCATAATTTTAGGAACAGGTGTTCCTTTCAGTAACTGTCGATAGATTCTTTCAGCTGCTTCTAGCTTACCTCTGACTTCCTGGAGCCGTCCTAGATAAAGCTGTGTCCAGGGATTATTAGGCTCTTGCTTGAGAAGTTTTTTAATTAATCGCGCAGCAGTTTGATAATCATGGTGCTCAAAGGCATCAGCAATTTGCTTAAGCATGATAGCGTTAGGTGTTAGGTCACCAAGTGTTAGACATTCGGTCTCTCGCCTTTAACTTAAGTGTAAAATCAGATGCTCCTAGGGAGCAGTTAAAAGTAGTGATCTTTTTCAGTGTTAAAGTGTTAAAGGGTATTTGGGATGATTAAGGTATTACAAGAAATAAGCGCTATACTTTGTGGGAATTTATCTAGCGCTTACTTTTTGAAGTGTTAAAGGGTATTTGGGATGATTAAGGTATTACAAGAAATAAGCGCTATACTTTGTGGGAATTTATCTAGCGCTTACTTTTTGAAGTGTTAAAGGGTATTTAGGATAATTAACTGAGTGGCTTAAATTAGCGCTATACTTTGGCCGAATTTATCTAGCGCTAATCAAAACCTCCCTTATCTCCCTACTCCCTGCTCCCTACTCCCTACTCCCTCACAAGTTTGTTACAAAAGTTTTTAAAATATGTTATAATATAAGATTATTTATCTGCTATAATAGGATTATAGACGTGAAAACGTCTAAGAGCCAGCCACGGATGTTCCACGCTCTCAGGCTGGCTCTAGTCCCCCAGTTAAGGAGATACCTAAAATTATGACGTACTCTGAACGCCTATATTCATGGGCGATTGTTCGGCTATTGCCACAAATGCAACGGGTCGTTGTTGGTCGTTACCGGAACCGGTCTGATGCGGAGGGTCACTTGCAGGCGCTTAAACGACTGATGCCTGATGGGAAATTTATTATTATTTTTGATTTGCCTGAGCCTATGGAGGAAGAATCTGAAGAGAGTAGGGAATAGAATTGAATGCGATCGCATTACGCGATCGCGTAGCGGCTCGTACCGAGCATCGCTTAGCGTGACCTTTGGTCAATCCCATGATTACCAAAATTGCTGGAATTTCCGACAATCCAAGGATTGTCACCGAATTTGCTCAAGCTGGCGCGATTGTGATTATCCCAAATTGCTGGAATTTATGATAACTAAGGAAGTTGCTGTTGCTAACGCTATCATGATTATCCAAAATTGTTGTAATTTTCGATAACTATCGCGCATTGCTCAAGCTAGCGCCCCGCGTGATTATCCCAAATTGCTGGAATTTCCGAGAGTAAAGGATTTTCACCCTTTGTTGCTCAAGCTAACGCGGACGCGAAGCGTCGGGCTTTGCCGGAATCCCATTATTTCTAAAATTGTTGAAATATCCAGCAGTGAACGAATTGGAATGAAGTTGCTGTTGCTAGCGCCCCGCGTGATTATCCACAATTGCTGGATTTTCCGACAATCCAAGGATTTTCACCCCTTGTTGCTCAATCTAGCTCTATCGTGCAGACTCCAAAATTGCTGAAATTTCCAACAGTAAAGGATTTTCACCCTTTGTTGCTCAATCTAGCTCTATCGTGATTATCCCAAATTGCTGGAATTTCCAACAGTAAGGATTTTCACCCTTTGTTACTCAACCTAGGGGGATCGTGCAGACTCCAAAATTGTTGTAATTTTCGGTAACTATCGCGCATTGCTCAAGCTAACGCGATCGCATTATTTCTAAAATTGTTGAAATTTCCGAGAGTAAAGGATTTTCACCCTTTGTTGCTCAAGCTAGGGCGATCGCATTATTTCTAAAATTGTTGAAATTTCCGAGAGTAAAGGATTTTCACCCTTTGTTGCTCAAGCTAGGGCGATCGTGATTATCCCAAATTGTTGTAATTTGCGATAGTCAACGAATTAGATTGAAGTTGCTCAAGCTAGGGCGATCGTGATTATCCCAAATTGTTGTAATTTCCGACAGTAAAGGATTTTCACCCTTTGTTGCTGAAGCTAGCGCTATTGACATGCAGTCACGCTACGCGAACGTGATCATCCGAAATTGTTGTAATTTTCGATAACTATCGTGGGTTGATTAAGCTAGCGCTATCGTGCAGACTCCAAAATTGCTGAAATTTCCGACAGTAAAGGATTTTCACCCTTTGTTGCTGTTGCTAGCGCTATTGACATGCAGTCACGCTACGCGAACGTGATCATCCGAAATTGTTGTAATTTTCGATAACTATCGCTCGTTGATTAAGCTAGCGCTATTGTTATTAGCCCAAATTGCTGGAATTTTCGATAACTATCGCGCGTTGCTGTTGCTAAGGCGATCGCATGATTTCTAAAATTGCTGGAAATTCAGACAGTAAAGGATTTTCACCCTTTGTTGCTCAACCAACGCCGTATCGAGATTATCCAAAATTGCTGTAATTTCCGATAACTAACGTGCGTTGCTCAACAAGGGGCGATCATGATTATCCAAAATTGTTGAAATTTCCGACAGTAAAGGATTTTCACGGCTTTGTTGCTCAACAAGGGGGGATCACATTATTTCTAAAATTGTTGAAATTTCCGACAGTAAAGGATTTTCAGGCTTTGTTGCTGTTGCTAGCGCTATCGTGATCATCCGAAATTGTTGTAATTTTCGATAGCTATCGAAGTTGATTAAGCTAGCGCTATTGTTATTAGCCCAAATTGCTGGAATTTTCGATAACTATCGCCCGTTGCTCAAGTTAGCGCGATTGACATGCAGTCACGCTACGCGAACGCGATTATCCAAAATTGCT
>NZ_JAAHIG010000111.1:8134-23940 GCF_010692305.1 Moorena sp. SIO4G3
GTTGATTAAGCTAGCGCTATTGTTATTAGCCCAAATTGCTGGAATTTTCGATAACTATCGCCCGTTGCTCAAGTTAGCGCGATTGACATGCAGTCACGCTACGCGAACGCGATTATCCAAAATTGCTGTAAATTCCGACAGTAAAGGATTTTCACCCTTTGTTGCTGTTGCTAGCGCTATCGTGATCATCCGAAATTGCTGGAATTTTCGATAACTAGCACCCATTGATTAAACTAGCGCTATTGTTATTATCAAAAATTGCTGGAATTTTCGATAACTATCGTGGGTTGATTAAGCTAGCGCGATTGACATGCAGTCACGCTACGCGATCGCGAATTGCTGGAATTTCCGACAGTAAAGGATTTTCAGGCTTTGTTGCTGAAGCTAGCGCTATCGTGATCATCCGAAATTGTTGTAATTTTCGATAACTATCGCTCGTTGATTAAGCTAGCGCTATTGTTATTAGCCCAAATTGCTGGAATTTTCGATAACTATCGCCCGTTGCTCAAGTTAGCGCGATTGACATGCAGTCACGCTACGCGAACGCGATTATCCAAAATTGCTGTAAATTCCGACAGTAAAGGATTTTCACCCTTTGTTGCTGTTGCTAGCGCTATCGTGATCATCCGAAATTGCTGGAATTTTCGATAACTAGCACCCATTGATTAAACTAGCGCTATTGTTATTATCAAAAATTGCTGGAATTTTCGATAACTATCGTGGGTTGATTAAGCTAGCGCGATTGACATGCAGTCACGCTACGCGAACGCTGATTTCCCAAATTGCTGGAAATTCCGACAGTAAAGGATTTTCACCCTTTGTTGCTGAAACTAGCACTATCGTGATCATCCGAAATTGTTGGAATTTTCGATAACTACTGAAATCGATTAAGCTAACGTGATTGACATGCAGTCACGCTACGGGAACGTGATTATCCCAAATTACTGTAATTTCCGATAACTAACGAAATCGATTAAGCTAGCACTATCGTGATTATCCCAAATTGCTGTAATTTTCGATAACTATCGCGCGTTGCTTAATCTAACGTGATTGACATGCAGTCACGCCACGCGAACGCTGATTTCCGAAATTGCTGGAATTTTCGATAACAATAGCGCGTTGCTTAATCTAACGCGCTATTGTTATTATCAAAAATTGCTGTAATTTTCGATAACTACCGAAATCGATTAAACTAGCGCTATCATGATTTCCAAAATTGCTGGAATTTTCCATAACTCCTGCGCATTGATGAACAAGGCGCTGTCGTGATCATCCGAAATTGCTGAAATTTTCGATAACTCCCGCGCATTGCTTAATCTAACGCGATCGCGTTCGCCTTTGGCGTGGCCTACGGCCAAGGGTCGGGCTTTGCCCGAATCGCTGATTTCCCAAATTGCTGGAATTTTCGATAACTATCGCGCGTTGATTAATCTAACGCGATTGACATGCAGTCACGCTACGCGAACGCTGATTTCCCAAATTGCTGGAAATTCCGACAGTAAACGATTTTCATCGAAGCTGCTCAACAAGGTGCTATTGTTATTAGCCCAAATTGCTGGAATTTTCGATAACTATCGCGCGTTGATTAATTTAACGCGATTGACATGCAGTCACGCTACGCGAACGCTGATTTCCCAAATTGCTGGAAATTCCGACAGTAAACGATTTTCACGGCTTTGTTGCTTTTGCTAGTAGTATCCTGATTATCCCAAATTGCTGTAATTTACGATAACTAAGGAAGTTGCTCAAGCTAACACGATTGACATGCAGTCACGCTTCGCGAACGCGTAGCGTCGGGCTTTGCCCGAATCGCATTATTTCTAAAATTGTTGAAATTTCCGATAGTCAACGAATTGGACTGAAGTTGATTAAGCTAGCCCTATGGTGATCAACACTCCTGGTGTGTAGGCACGATCATCAAAAATTGCTGAAATTTCCGACAGTCAACGAATTGGAGTGAAAAACTTATCCCAATTAACCTCATGTCATTAACCTATACTTATTGAAAATTGCCCAGTCTTTAAAACTGATCATGCCTCAAAATTTAGGCCATAAGGCAATAGAAAGACCCAGTATACTAGCAATTCCTAACTATAAGGGTTTATTAGTCATAAGAATAGACGAAAGAATGGATTACGTCCTTTTTCAATTTTACTTCCTGGGAAAGGATGGTTTTCGAGTTGACAGCGACGAAAAGTGGGATTGCTACCTTTATCAATCTCAACTTCTGGAGCAGCATTGCCATAGATTTCGCAATCTTCGATAGTGCCTAATCCATTGTCTGTAATCAAAATACCGGGTTTTTTACCATCATAAATCCGACAGCTACGGATCGTGGGATTGCTACCTTTAGTGATCTCAACTCCTGGAGCAGTATTGCCATAGATATCGCAGTCTTCTATGGTTCCTAATCCATTATCTGTAATCCAAATTCCGTTTTTTTTACCATCATAAATCCGACAGCTACGGATAGTAGGGTTGCCACCTTTAGTGATCCCCACTCCTGGATAAATATTACCATAGATGCCGCAGTCTTCTATGGTGCCTAATCCATTTTCTGTAATCAAAATCCCGGTTTGTTTGCCATCATAAATCCGACAGCTACGGATGGTAGGATTGCTACCTTTAGTGATCTTAGCTCCTTGATAAGTATTGCCATAGATATCGCAGTCTTCTATAGTGCCTAATCCATTGTCTGTAATCCAAATTCCATTTTGTTTACCATCATAAATCCGGCAGCTACGGATAGTGGTACTGCTATCTTGAGTGATTTTAACTCCTTGATAAGTATTGCCATAGATATCGCAGTCTTCTATAGTTCCTAATCCATTATCTGTAATCGAAATTCCATTTTGTTTACCATCATAAATCCGACAGCTACGGATAATGGGATTGCTACCTGTATCAATATCAACTCCTCCATAAGTATTGCCATATATTTCACAATCTTCTATGGTGCCTAATCCATTGTCTGTGATCCAAATTCCGTTTTTTTTACTATCATAAATCCGGCAGCTATGGATAGCGGGATTGCTACCTGTATCGATATCAACCCCTCGATAAGTATTGCCATAGATATCACAGTCTTCTATAGTTCCTAATCCATTGTCGGTAATCCAAACTCCGGTTTGTTTACCATCATAAATCCGACAGCGACGGATAATAGGATTGCCACCTTTAGTGATCGCCAGTCCTGGATAAGTATTGCCATAGATGTCGCAGTCTTCTATGGTACCTAATCCGTTGTCTGTAATCAAAAATCCGGTTTTTTTACCATCATAAATCCGGCAGCTACGGATAGTGGGAGTGCTATCTTTAGTGATCTTAATTCCTTGATAAGTATTGCCATAGATGTCGCAGTTTTCTATGGTACCTAATCCATTATCTGTAATCCAAATTCCATTTTGTTTACCATCATAAATCCGACAGCTACGGATGGTGGGATTGCTACCTGTATCAATATCAACTCCTCCATAAGTATTGCCATAGATATCGCAGTCTTCGATAGTGCCTGATCCATTGTTTGTAATCAAAATTCCGGTTTGTTTACCATCATAAATCCGACAGCTACGGATGGTGGGACTGCTACCTGTATCGATATCGACTCCTCGATAAGTATTGCCATAGATGTCGCAGTCTTCTATGGTGCCTAATCCATTGTCTGTAATCCAGACTCCGGTTTGTTTACCATCATAAATACGACAGTTACGGATAGTGGGATTGCTACCTTTAGTGATTTCAACTCCTGGATAAGTATGACCATAGATGTCGCAGTCTTCTATTACTCCTTGACCATTATCTTTAATCTGAATCCCGTTACCTTGTCCATCATGAATACAGCAGCGACGAATAATGGGATTTGCTTTAGAATCACAAATAACTATACCACATTCATAGGCGGTCAGATCACAATTTTCAAGGATTAACTTTCCCTTGGGGACACACACACCTACAGTGCATTCTCGCAAAGTGAAGCCTCGCACTATTGCATAGTCTGTTTGCATCAGAATGCAGTTCAGATTAGTGGCCTCAATAACAATATCGGAGACTTTCCCATCTCCTAAAATTTCTAGAGATTTATCAATAACAATGCTTTCTCTATAAATCCCTGGCTTTACTAAAATTATGGTTTCAGGTTGGGCATTTTTAATCGCCTCCGCAATTGTTGTGTAGTCAGCTGGATCCGATTTAGCAACAACTACGGTTTTCTTTGAATATAAATTACTTGTCACAGTCTAAAAGTATTTTCGGTAAAACGACAAAAAATAACTTTATAACCAGTTCCAAATTTATTGCTCTAAGAAGCTTCACCCTTTCTATAGCGTTTTTAGGAATCATGAGGTACAGACTTCCTTGACGTTGATTCCCTGTTTTAATGCAGCGCATCCCTATTCCATCTTATCTCTTCCCTGTTCCCTGTTCCCTGTTCCCTGTTCCCTAAAATCTAGAAATTGTGTACCTCACAAGTCGTAGCATTGCTATATACCAAATATTATAGCCTAAATAGATTTTTATATAAATCAAGATTGCTGATGGAACTCTATCCTACATTCCACAAGTATACTTAGATAAATAAATAGTATAGCAGTTTTTAATTGGGTGAAGTACTTTGCTTATCTTTTTAAGGCAGAGGGCAGCAAGGCAAGAAGGTCTTAAAAGCAATCAGCGCCAATAAAATTTGACACAATCTTACACTGGCATGAGCGCTGACCCCAGATTGGGATAAGGATTCACCGCTAGTTCCCCTAAACAGACCCAAAAATAGCAAAATCCCACTAGCCAAAAAGTTTAGTCAAAATTTCCACAGAAGGATCAACTTCCAGCCACACTGTAGCTCCACAATCCTTGGGACAATTGGGCTGATAAACCAACCGAGACGGTCCTTTGATTTCCACATAATGACCGTAGGTGTTGCGGTTACCTTGTTTGACGGTTAGGACAGGCTCGTAGGTGTTGTTCTTTTTATTTTGCCTAATGATGTTTTGGTTGACATGAACGTAAGTGGCCACCTTTTGGAAACCTCTTCTCCAGGTTCCCTTTGGTCCACGGCGACCGGGACTGACCTTGGGCAAGCCGTTAAATAGGGGAATTTGCCAAAATCTGCCAACTTTTTGAGCGCCCTTAATTCTGCCATTTTTGAGAAGTTGACGGACTCGTTGGACACAAATTCCTAGAAGAAAAGCTGCTTGGGTAGTTCCGACCACTGTCATTTTTTTTGCTCCTTTAATTAGCGCTATACTTAGCTTAACACATTATTTCTGTCTGTGCAAAATTTTTACAAAAATTTACAAAGTGATACCGGGAATTTAAATAGCGCTACTCTTTTAGGGGTGGTAAAGAGTATATGGGATGATTAGGGTTGATGGCTATACTATAGCGCTAATTTAATTTTGGGATTCATGGGCTTTGCTATAGCGCGAACCTTATTCAGGGCTTAAGGGATAGATCAAGTGAGTGATTGGTTTTAATCTTTCTTTTTAAAATAGCGCTATATTTATTTGGAGCGAAAATTATCTAGCGCTATTTTTATTTTAGCTAGTTTACTATAGCGTTGTAGTTTTAGAAAAATTCTGTGATCCAAAAAAATTCACTAGCGCTACCCTTTTAGAGGAGTTAAGGGTTATATAGGATGATTAGATTTAATTTCACACTTAAACTAGCGCTATAGTAATTGACTTGAATCATGGAAAAACCCAGTTTATTGCCTCAGTTGCCGATGGATATTATTAATTGCTCAAGCAAAATTATCACCTTTTGTCCTAACTGATGATTCCGACACTGCTGCTACTATAGACAAGCTAACAATAGGAGCAGTGATAGCTCGAAGAATGCGACTTCCTAGAGAAACAGCGATAAATCCAGCAGCAGTGGCTTGTTCTAGCTCTTGAGTTGTCCAACCACCTTCCGGTCCAGTAGCAATGACAATGCCAGGATGTTGAGCAGGGTCTGTTTGAGCAGTATCCAATTCTAATCGTAAATCTAATAAGCAATTGAGTAGATGGGGAGCCTTTCCCCGAGCTACACAAATATAGCGATAGGCTTCTAGGGTTTCGGGTAACTGAAGACTATCGGAAAAGTCAACAGGGTCAAGAATTTTCGGAACAACTTCCCGTTCTGATTGCTCTGCTGCTTCTTGGGTAATCCGTCGCCACCTCTGGAGCTTTTGAGGACTAGGATTGAGTAAAGTGCGATCGCTTTTCAAGGGAACAATCCGAGTCACTCCCAACTCCGTTGCCATCAGACAAATTTGCTCAAATCCACTCCCTTTAGGCATCGCAGCCATCAAGGTTACCTGTTTAGGCAATTCAGTTTGAATGTGCTCAGATGCAACAATTTTAGCTTGAGTCAAATCACCTTCTAGCTCGCTAACGTACCAACCACCCTCTCCATCCATAGCAATAAAGCGATCGCCTTTTCTAAGCCGCAACACTCTAATTAGATAATGCTGTTGGGCATCAGTTAAAACAATCCCTTGGTCTTGACACTGTGCAGGTGATATCACCAACCGTTGCATAGTCATTACTGTTGCTACAGTTGTAGGGAACTTTGGATTAAATAACAATCACAGACAATAGGCTTCGATTGTAGAGAATAGTTTTAGACTTTTGCTAATGGTCTATTAGTCATTGCTCCTTTGTTTTTCAACCTCCAACCTTGGCCTTTGGCCACGCTACGCGAACAACCTCCAAACCTCCAACCTTGGCCTTTGGCCACGCTACGCGAACAACCTCCAAACCTCCAACCTTGGCCTTTGGCCACGCTACGCGAACAACCTCCAAACCTTCAACCTTGGCCTTTGGCCACGCTACGCGAACAACCTTCAACCTTCAACTTCTCCACCAACTACCACATTCCGAATCCTTAAACTTGGTCCTGCACAACCTACAGCTAAGCCACTTTGTCCACCTTTACCACAGCCACCGGATTCATCCCAATAGAAATCATCACCAATAGCTTCAATATCAGCTAAGGTCTTGAACACATTACCAGAAAGAGTAACATCTCGCACAGGTTCAGCAATTTGACCATTGCGAATCATCCACGCTTCTCCAGCGCTAAAGGTAAACATTTCACCATTAGTCATACCTCCTAGCCAATTTCGAGCATAGACTCCTACTGTGATATCATCGAACAACTCTGCTACTGGAGTGGCTCCGGGTCCTATCCAAGTATTAGTCATCCGAACAATTGGAGGATAGTGGTAATTGAGACAACGAGCATTACCAGTAGGAGTTTCCCCTAACTTACCAGCAGTTTCACGGGAGTGAAGACGTCCAACGAATACACCATCTTTAATCAACTGAGTGGTAGTGGCTGGAGTGCCTTCATCATCGTAGAAATAGCTACCCCGGTGTCCTTGGGGAGCAGCTCCATCAAAGATTTGTAATTCTTTTGGGCCAAAACGACGCCCTATACTCATCACTTCTAGTAAGTCAGGATTTTCATAAGCCATGTCAGCTTCAGATAGGTGTCCAAAGGCTTCGTGGACAAACAAACCAGTCAGGATGGGGTCAATGACTACTGTATAATTACCACCCGTAACTGGTGGTAAGGACAAAGCATCTATAGCACGTTGAGCTGCTCCATGGACTTGTTGATCAAGATTGGTCAGGTCTTCATAGCCTTGGCGAGAGCCAATGGTTTCTCTACCAGTATGGACAGTATCGCCATTACGAGCAGTAGCAGCAAAACGCATTTCCAGATCTGCCCAAGACTGCTCTATCAAGGTACCTTCGGAAGTAGCAATGATGATGCGCTGGTTAACATCCCCATACCGGACAGAAGTAGTAGCAATGCTATTGTCATAACTTCTGAGAATTTGATTGTAGCGATCGCATAATGCTTTCTTCTGCGCCAAGGGAATTTGTCTAGGGTCTGTACCAGTCAGGGGTAACTGGCAAACATCCTGTCTTGGTTCAATGGGAGCAAGGGTGGTTTCTTCATTACCCACAATCCGAGCTGCTGCGATCGCATCTTCGACTCGTTCTTTAATAGCACTAAGCTGGTTAAAACTCGAAAACCCCCATCCTCCCTTATAACATGCTCTTACTTGTCCACCGATAGACAGACCTTCACTAAGGGTTTCGATCTTGTCGCCCCGCAATAAAATGCTAGTTCCTTCCGCTTCTTCTAAGCGAATGGCTAAGTAATCGGCACGGGAGCCATATTGAGCAATTAGGTCGCAGAGTGAGTTTTTGGTATCGGTTAGGACAATGGACATAGTAGGGGAAAGAGCAAGGAACTATTCTATTGTGCAATGATTAGGGTATCGAGCGCTATTGTAAGCATTCAGCCGTCAGCTACCAGCTTATCTTCTAAGTTTTACGTGAGATAATCTTAAAACTTGCATTATAGCACAATTTCCTCGTTAAATTAGGCAACATCAGCAGCCAGATAACGCTCAACCCTAAGCGCTTCAATAAGATTGACTACTTCTAACAATTAACTCTATTATACATAATTATCATCAACCTCTCAAAGGATAATCATTGTTTTATTATGATTATCATAATGAAATTTAAATTTTCTAAAACCAATAAATAATCTTATTGCTTACTTCTTGATGTAGTCTCTAGTATACTTGCCGACTTTTATGGCCACTATCCCAGAATTATCACTAACTTTCAGCAAGAGATTGAGGGCGAGTGCTATTAATAATGTGTGACAGAATACCGAGCAGAGCCTCCAAATTACCAATAAAGTGTTCTTCTGACTCAATAGAAACGGAATTTTTGATTAATTTCATAAATTTCCAGAGGCTGCCAGTTGTAACTCCACCATAGATAAACGGAATAGGATTATTTTTTTGCTCATTAAAAAGTTGAGCAGCAACCATTTCAGCAATACACTGAGGGATAGCGGATTTAAGGTTATCGTTTTTGGCTTCAACTAGAATAGCAATGGGAGCAGTAACATCCAACTGTTCAGGAGAATGACTAATGATAAAATCACACCTACCGTTTAGCCCTTTACTTTTATCAATAGTAAAATCTGTCCCAGAGAAAAGACTTATTTTACGGTTAAATTGCTTGCGAATTTCCACTAAAATAGGAGCAACAATCAATTCAGAGCGCGCTTTTTCGGTATCGATTTCCAATCCTAGAGGTAGGTTTTCTCCTAGAATCTCTTTTAATAAAGGGCTAGGAGTAACTGGTTCAACTGATTCAAATAAGTTAACTCGTTCTTGAATCGATAGGTTAAATTGATATTTAAGTGTATCTAGAGTAAATTCACTGTAAGACATTTTATTAGCTTATATATATCTATATATAGCTGTTTGTTATCGGTTGATGCAGAAAGTTATGGGTTATGGTTTTTAGGGAGTAGGGAGTAGGGAGTAGGGAGTCAGGATTCATATTTCATAAATTTGACCTATTGTCAAGGGTAGTATTATTGACAAAACAAATCGGATTACTAGATGGGATTACTTTATGGGATCGCGTAGCGGCTCTTAAAGAGCATCACACTCACTTGATATAATAACAAATTAGTCACTAATTATGGTAGCCTCAACATTAGTTGGTCATAGAGCAAAAATTATCTCTTTATAATACTGGCTTAAGGATTACCGAGATAATGCCGAATAGATAGAGGGAGAATTAGTTAAAAAAAACGGTATCACCTTAAAGCACAGTCTAATTCAAGCTAAACTCCCCACTGACTTGGGTAATCAACCATGAAGCTTCAACAAACTAGCTATCATAATCGACCTCGATAATCTCAGTATATTCAAACTGATTTGGACTACGCCTTACCAAATCATAACGATTTCCAGCTAGCTCAATAATATCTTCTTCACAATCAGACTTAGGAGAATTGTAAGTCAACACATACTCTTTACCAAGAAAAGGAAGTATCTCATCAGCCACTTCTCCTCGCCACTGAGTCTGAGTCACTAAAACTACTAATTGATTCGCTAGTCTAGGCAAGATATGAGCAATTCGCCGACGATAGATTTCATCCAAGCTTCCAAAGGGAGAATCCATTACAATAGGAAAAGTACTACTATCAGGTCCCATCAGAGAATGCTCTTGACTCCAATCCCTAACTCGGTCAATAATTCCCCCGATAAAGGATAAACTTAGAATCTGATTTTCTCCCGTAGACGCAGCAACTAGGTTTTCTGCCCCAAGAGTACTTTCTACTAAGGTTAACTCATACTTATCACTCAACTTAGGAATGTAGGGTGTAAAGGAAATTGAGATAAATATCTCCTGGACCCGCTTTTCCAAAGAAGTCCGAAACTGAGTTTCCAAACGTTCCCTAACTTCAATTAAACGTTCAATAGAATCTTGAGCAGCAGCAATCCGTCGCTGTATCAACGCCTGCTTACTTTCATTCATTTTGTGCTTAGCAATCTGCTTATCCTTTAAGTCAATGTCTGTATCCAACTGTTCAAGTTGTTGTTGATTCCCTCCTTGTTCTAGAGTTAGCTCCCGAATCCTAGTATCTATCTCATCCAACTGTTGTTGGAGCAGACTGATATCCTCATCGGGAAAGTTACGTAACTTTTTCTTGATAT
This sequence comes from Moorena sp. SIO4G3, assembly GCF_010692305.1. Lineage (NCBI taxonomy): Bacteria > Bacillati > Cyanobacteriota > Cyanophyceae > Coleofasciculales > Coleofasciculaceae > Moorena > Moorena sp. SIO4G3. The sequence goes on from NZ_JAAHIG010000111.1 coordinate 18,657, forward strand.
CATCTAGTTGGGTCTCAATTCTAGAAAGCTCAGTTCTTCCCTGAGCAATAGTATCTTGTTGTTGGTCAACATCTTGCCAAAACTCAGGCACCTGTTGGTTAATTTCATCAACTTGGGAACCCATCCTTATTGCGGTTTCTTCCACTTCAGCCATTCCGGCTTTATCCATCCATGCTGCTACTTGCTGATGAGCATGAGTTCCCTCAGTTAATTCTACACCACAGATACAGCGCTTGTGTTTAAGTAAATCCCCAACAAATTGCCGCTTAATCCCAACAGGTAATTCTCCTCTTTCGGTGATTAAGTCTTTGACAATTTCTTGAAAAGTTGAGCTTACCTCTGAGAGCAGCACAGTATAGCCACGAGTTGATATAGCTCGTTTCAAAATATGTTGACTTTGTTTTAGCTGTTCTCTAATTAACTTTTCCCTAGCTTCTAGTTCATCCCGGAGCTGTTGTAACTCCTGAGCGCCACCGAGTTCTAATAACCGTTGACCAATTGTCTTCTTTAGCTGATCTTTATCCTCTAACTCCTGCTTGATTTCCCTTTGACGCTTTAGTAGACTCTGGCTCGTCTTTTCCGATTTTCTCTGTTGTTTAAGCAATTGCTTAGTTTCCGAGTCGCCAATTAAAGACAATTCATAGTCTAAGGTTTTTTTCGCTTCCCTTAAATGTTTAATGGAGCGATTTAAAACTTCTACCCCTAGCAAGGTCTTGGTTGCTTCCGCAACTTCCGACTTTTTATCCGAGCGTACCAGTTGTTCAATTCGTTCCCCATCAAAAAAGAAGTATTGGTGCAAACTAGCTGGTAAAATTTGACCAATAATATCCTCAGGTAGTTGTTGAGGCAATAACCAGCGTCCATCATCTCCAGCGATTTGTAGATACAATTCTGTGTTACCTTGCTCGACTCCTACCTCAGTTTTGTAAGTACGACATAGACGTTTGACTTGGTAACGTTTATTATTGTGTTCAAATGCTACTTCTACCCAACAGTCTACTGGTTTATTAAACTGAGCTTCAGCAAGAGCTCGCTTATTCAGCAGTTGGTCTTCTGAAGCAAAAGCAGCACTAAATCTCTCATAGAGTACCCAAGAAAAAGCATTCAGTATGGTAGTCTTACCAGCACCATTATTCCCATGAATAATCGTAGTGTTTTGCTCGCCACTGGCTAACACAATCACGGGAGTCTTACCATAAAACTGACGAAAATTACATAGCTGAATTGATAGCAGCTTCATTGAACTTCTTCCTTGACAATTTTTAGGATATCATCATTAATATTACGGGGAGTTTTCATATAGAGTTTATCCTTTTCTGCCTGTAAGACTCGCTCTATAATTCGGCGCACTTCTAGGGGAGCAGTGATAATCGGCTCCTGGACATCATGGAGTTCATTCTTGCTAGGAGAATAAGTAGAAGATTTTTCAGCTACTCTTCTGGAAATGACTGATGTAGCACCACTGGTAGAGTATCTAAATGCCATAACCGTATTTTTTTAAAAGCGACTAACCTGTCAAATCGTGTCCGGTTGTTTCGGTCGTGTTCTTTGTTGTTGTTTGTTTTAGTAATCGGTAATGATAAATAGGGAATAGCTTGGTAGTAATCACACTTACCAATTTTCCATTACCAATTATCAATTACCCACGTTTTACAATATCGATGTTTCCGGATATCCGGACATGATACCATATCGAGGTTGATTAAATTTATTGTAATACTTTATTTTTTATTTATACTATAACCCAAAAATCTTGCAATATCTTAATAAAGATAATCACCCAAAGGTCACCCAAAGCAGTACTCTATGTTTGTAGATTTTTAGTTTTGGCTTGAAAGGGCTGCCTACAATCACAGACAATCAAAAATGAAAAACGCAATTACGGCCTTCGGATTTTCTCTATTCACTTTAATTTTGCCCTCTGAAGCTAGGGCATATGATTTAGATTACACTAATCTTTATGTGTTTGGTGATAGCCTATCGGATACTGGCAATTTGTTCAATATCAGTAAGGCAAGCAATCAGCTAAATCCCACTCTTCCCATCATCCCCCAGAGTCCACCCTACTTTCAGGGACGTTCTAGCAATGGTCCGATCTGGGTAGATTATCTAGCAGATGCTCTGGACATAGACCTGAAGCGATCTACTGATTTGTCAGTGGTGTTACCGGATTCCCCCATACTTTCGCCAATCACTATCACTCCCGATGGCCCGAGGGCGAGTTTTTTCTTCAATGGTGCGACGACTAATCAAAGCGTAAACTTTGCTTTTGGTGGTGCTGAAACCGGATTGGCTGGGATTGGTCAGTTCGGGGAGGTTGTACCGGGATTACTCACCCAAGTACCAGGGTTTACCAATGACCTAATCCGATCTGATCAGATGGCTGACCCCAACGCCCTCTATATTCTGTGGTCAGGTGCTAATGATTACCAGAGTGTCGAACCTCCTAATCCTACCCAGGTGGTGGGCAATATACAGACAGCACTGAACTCCCTGTATAACTTTGGTGCTCGCAATTTCCTAGTGCTTAACTTACCGGATTTGGGAAAGATACCTCAATCACTGAGGCTAGGTAGTGTATTATCGACTCGCTTCACGGATTTGATCGAGCAGCATAACTCTGTGTTGGACTCCACCCTTAAGGTTTTGAGCCAATCATTACCTGACATTAACCTGATATTCTTTGATGAATATGACCTATTTAATCAGGTTGTGACCAATCCTGGAGACTTTGGTTTCACGAATGTTACGGAAACGTGCTTAGATCAAGCAACGTTTATTGCCTGTGCTAATCCAGACGAGTTTTTATTCTGGGATAGCTTCCACCCAACGACAGCTGGCCATCAGATCCTAGCGGAATCCACCTTAGCCGCACTGAAGTCCCAAGACAAGGATGAGTCTAAGTCTGTACCAGAACCAGTGTCTTCTGCCTCCTTAGGAGTGATAGGGCTGGCCTGGTTGTTTCGGAAACAGTTGAATAAATCTTGCTAGACTTTACCATTAACGATAACACAGTGGCAGCTTTCCGAGCTGTCACCGTTGATACTAAATTGATACTTAATAGTTTGATACTACTATAGCGTTTTTTAATTGGGTGAGGTACGAGGTTTTGGGTTTTAGGGAGTAGGGACTAAGGCCGTAGGCCACGCTTCGCGAACAGAGCAGGAAGTAGGGAAGTCATAATAGGGAACTTCGAAATTGGTAATAGAAAAAAATAGTGTGTACCTCATTATTTTGACAAAAGCTATATACTCTGATTAAAGTTATTGTAATACTTTACTTTTTATTTATACTATAATCCAAAATTTTTGCCAGCTCTTAATAAAGAGATTTCCCCAAAGCATTACTCTATGTCTGTAGGTTTTTATTTTGGGATTGAAACCTACCTACAATCACAGACAATCAAAAATGAAAAACGCAATTACGGCCTTCGGATTTTCTCTATTCACTTTAATTTTGCCCTTTGAAGCTAGGGCATATGATTTAGATTTCACTAATCTTTATGTATTTGGTGATAGCCTATCGGATCCTGGCAATGTCTTCAATATCAGTAAGGCAAGCAATCAGGTAAATCCCACCATTCCCATCACTCCCCAGAGTCCACCCTACTTTCAGGGACGTTTTAGCAATGGTCCGATCTGGGTAGATTATCTAGCAGATGCTCTGGACATAGAGGTAAAGCCATCTACTGATTTGTCGGTGCTGTTACCGGATTCCCCCATACTTTCTCCCATCACTATCACTCCCGATGGCCCGAGGGCGAGTTTTTTCTTCAATGGTGCGACGACTACTCAAAGCGTAAACTTTGCTTTTGGTGGTTCTACAACCGGATTGGCTGGCATTGGTGAGTTCGGGGCGTTTTTACCGGGATTACTCACCCAAGTCGCAGGGTTTACCAATGACCTGATCGTATCTGATCAGATGGCTGACCCCAACGCCCTCTATATTCTGTGGTCAGGTAGCAATGATTACCGGAGTTTTGACCCTCCTAATCCTACCCAGGTCGTGGGGAATATAGAGACAGCACTCAACTCCCTGTATAACTTTGGTGCTCGCAATTTCCTAGTGCTTAACTTACCGGATTTGGGAAAGATACCTCAAGGGCTGAGGCTAGGTAGTGTATTATCGACTGGCCTCACGGATTTGACCGAGCAGCATAACTCTTTGTTGGACTCCACCCTTAACGTTTTGAGCCAATCCTTACCTGACATTAACCTGATATTCTTTGATGAGTATGACCTATTTAATCAGGTTGTGACCAATCCTGGAAACTTTGGTTTCACGAATGTGACGGGAACCTGCTTAGATGAAGCAACGTTTATTGCCTGTGCTAATCCAGACGAGTTTATATTTTGGGATAGCACCCACCCAACGACAGCTAGCAATCAGATCCTAGCGGAATTCACCTTAGCAGCACTGAAGTCCCAAGACAAGGCTGATTCTAAGTCTGTACCTGAACCAGTGTCTTCTGGCTCCTTAGGAGTGATAGGGCTGGCCTGGTTGTTTCGGAAACAGTTGAATAAATCCTACTAGATTTTACTATTAACTATAATCACACAGTGGCAGCTTTCCGAGCTGTCACTGTTGAGCCTAAATTGATACTTAATAGTTTGATACTACTATTGGTAAAGTCTCTGGGGAAATTTCGGCGTTGCTTAATAATAGAATGGTTAAGCAAAAATGGTAATTTTATGAAACTTTAAATAACTAATAAGTAGGATTGATAACTTCAAAAGGTAGCAGGGAGTAGGGAAGTCATAAGAGGGAACTTCGGAATTGGGAATAGGAGAATAATAGTGTGTCCCTCATTACTATGAAAAAAGAATATACTCTGATTAAAGTTATTGTAATACTTTACTTGTTATTTATACTATAATTCAAAAATTTTGCCAGCTCTTAATAAAGAGAGTAACCCAAACCAGTACTCTATGTCTGTAGGTTGTTAGGTTTGTCTTGAAAGGTCTACCCACAATCACAGACAATCAAAAATGAAAAACACAATTACGGCCTTAGGATTTTCTCTATTTACTTTAATATTGTCCTGTGAAGCTAGGGCATATGATTTAGATTTCACTAATCTTTATGTGTTTGGTGATAGCCTATCGGATTCTGGCAATACCTTCAATATCACTAAGGCAGGGAATCAGGTAAATCCCAGGACTCTTTGATGACCATAGAATTAAAAAATCGACTGCAAAATCAACTAGGAACCAACTTACCTGAGACAATAGCCATAGAATACCCAACCATTGCCAAATTATCATCATATATAGAGGAATTAATG